>DAOTTP010000187.1:0-14792 GCA_034437835.1 Anaerolineae bacterium
GCGCTGAACGCGCAGAAGCGCTTTGCGGCGATTCTGGCTGCCCTTTTTCTTTCGGGAAAATGCGCGTTGTAATACCCTGAGTTTCTTTTGGCCTTGCCGATAAAACTGTGGATGCTCGACCTTTTCACCATCGCTGGTGGTGATGAGCGATGCGATACCGACATCCACCCCCACGCGCCCTATACCGAACAATCTCAAGCGTCTGCCGTCCAGTTTTGCGCCGACACCGAACTGTTTGAAGGTGAAACTGTGGAAGCGGTTATGTCCTTTGAAGCGCGGGTAGCCGGGGTTCTCGCCTGCTTTCACTCGTCGAAAGAAAGCTTTGAACGCCTTATCTAAATCATCCGCCACCGATTGGAGCGTTTGGGAAAACACCGCTTTGGCTTGCGGGAAGGTCTGACGATAACGAACAGCCATTTTTTCCTGCTCGGATTTGCTGACACTGCGCCCCTCAAGCTGATACGCCGTTTTCCGATCTTCCAAGCACATATTGTAGAATTGGCGACAAACGGCAAGCGTATTGAACAGGCATTTTTCCTGTGCTGGTGTTGGGTACAGACGATACTCGAAGGTTTTCAACCCCACGCCTACAAACCCTTCTGTGCGGCGATATTTCATACAAATAATATAATACACAAAGTCATTTCTGACTAAAGTCAAGAACGCTTTCATCCACTGCCACTAAAGTGGCGTGGCTTTCTCGCGGGCTAAAGCCCTAAAATGTAAAATATCATGGGAGAGGTTCATCTGGGATGGGGAGCGCCTTATTGCGCTTGACCTTTGGCGAGGGCGGTAGCGGCTTTTCCAGTTTGGCGGGCTTAGGGGGTTTGAGCGCGGGCGGTTCTGGAGGCGCGGCCATCGACATATTTTTGAGTTTGAGGTGGTCAAGGATTGCGCCGCACACTTGCCCCGTCACCGCGAAGGCGATATGCCCCTCGCCATCACAGGTCAAGGCGGATAAGGCGGCGCGGACGGGCGGCAAATCGGCCATCAACTGCACTTGTCGGGCGGTAGTCATCAGGTCAGACACAAACCGCTGGTGCGTCATGGTCAGATTCTCGGCTTCATACGAGCGCAACACGCCCGAATCACTGTCATAGGTCAGCACTCGCGCCCCGTCTTGTGAGAGTGCAATCAGGCTGCACGCATACGACAATTCGCGGAGCGCCAAGCGTTTGCCCGCCCCGTCCGTCACCATCAGGTGAATCCCATCCGAGACCGCAATACGCTCTGCGCCGCGTGCAATTTTGACGCTGAGAGGGAGTTCAACCTGCGGCTCAAGGCCGAGTTTCACCGTCTTGACGCCGCCGTTGGGCTTGGCGATGAGGAGCGCGCCTTTAAAGTCCAACGCCGCCGCCGTATAAGTCTGGGGGTCAACCGCCAGCACCGCCGGGGCGATATCATAGCCATAGGTTTTGGAGACGCCTCCCGCCATCAGGTGGGTGAGAGTCGCGCCGCCGGTGTAAATCACGGCAGACAGGCCGCTGTCCGCCGTCCAGACCTGCCCCGCGTCGGCACGGATGCGCGGAAGTGGAGCACTCTTCGTCCCTTTGAGAGTCGGCAAAAAAGCCGCCCATTGTTCATCGGCATAATCGGTGGTCTTGGGCAGCACGAAACGCGCTTTGCCCAACGCGCTACCCGTCTCTAGGCCGTAATACGACGCGCTGCCGTCATTGGCCCATGCGACCAAAATCGCCTGCTTGCCATGCACGATGTCTAATTGGATGACCGCGGAATTGGTCAGATGCAGCCGCCATGGAGTTTCCATAAGATGCGCCAAATTTCTCGTTAGATGTTTGTCGCCCCATGATAGCCCCGTCTGCCTCACCTCACAAGCTACGGCATCGCCCACACACGGGCGGTTTTATCCCACGACCATGACAGCACGCGGGACTCGTCAGCGTTCCATGTCGCGCCCATCACCAACAAGTCATGGCGAAACTCGGCGATATTCGCGCCGACGCTATCCCACAACAATGCGCTGTCATACGCCCAACTCAACAGATGTTGCCCGTCACGGCTGAGGGCTGCCCCCTCTACCCAGTCGATATGTGAGAGTTCGACCAACAGTTCGCCGGTCTGTGCGTCCCATAGTTTGGCCGTGTCATCGGCGGCCCAACTCAAGATGTGCGATTCGTCCAAATCCCATGTTGCGCCCTCAACAAACGTCCGATGCGGCAACGTTAGCCGTGGGGTCTGAGATGGCGGAGTCCACACCAGCACCCCGCTAAGTTTCGTCCATGTCAGCAGTGAAGTTTCATCGGCGCTCCATTTTGCGCCCAAAACCGCCGCTCCAAACGGGATGTCTTGCAGCCGCGCCCCGTTACGGGCGTCCCAAACCGTGGCCGTCCCGACCTGTGTAAACGTCAGTAAATGTCCCCCGCTGGCGCTCCACTCCGCTTGTATGACCTCCCCAGCGTGGGTAAAATCGCGCACGATCTGACCGTCCACCGTAGACCAGACCCGCGCCAAGCCGTCTGCCCCGCCCCACGTCAAAATCTGCGATTCGTCAGCGTTCCAACGCGCTCCGCGTATCCCGCCGGGATGTAAAATATCTAATAGCGGCGTCGTGCCGTCCTCAGTCGCCGCCCAGACGCGCACCGTCCCGTCGGCTGACCATGCCAGCACGCGCAGGCCGTCCACGCTCCACGTCAAGCCGCGCACGGCGTCGGGATAGGCAAAACTCCGCAGTTCCGCCCCGTCCGAAGCATCCCATACCCGCAACAGCCCATCTTCAGAGGCCGTCGCAATCAACCCTTCATCTGGCGACCATGCCGCATCGGTCACGACATCGTTATGCGTCAGCGTGAGCAGTGCTTGTGGGGCGTCTTCTGCGCTAACAACCCCCATCCAAACACAGCAAACCAGCATCAATGCTAATAAACGTCTCACGCCCGGCCTCTTTCCATCTCTTAAATCGACTTCGCATCTGCTGTTATACTACAAAAATCAATACGCCCAATCCACGAGGTTCAGATGCAACACGCCTATGATATGTACTTAAAAGAGATTTTAATCGACGAATCCACGCTTCAAGCGCGGATTAAAGAATTGGGCGCACAAATCACCCAAGACTACGCCAACTCAAATAACCTGATTCTGCTGTGCATCCTCAAAGGCGGAGTCATCTTCATGAGCGACCTCGCCCGCCAAATTGATGTCCCGCACGAGTTGGATTTTATGGCCGTGAGCAGTTATGGCAAAGGCGCACGCGAATCGACTCGTAACGTCCGCATCGACCACGACTTGACAGTCGGCGTGACCGGCAAAGATGTCCTCATCATCGAGGACATCATCGACAGCGGCTTCACACTCAGTAAAGTGGTCGAGATGCTATGGACGCGCAGCCCCAAGACCCTCAAAATCTGCACGCTATTGGATAAGCCCGCCCGCCGTCAGGCAACAATCACCGTAGATTACACCGGCTTTGCCATCGAAGACAAATTCGTGTTCGGTTACGGCCTCGACCTTGATGAGAAATTCCGCAACCTGCCGTTCATCGGCGTCGTGAACTTGGACAGCCTCAAGCATGACTAACCTCACCCCGCGCACGCCCAACCGTCCCCTGATTTGGCCGGACGTGATCTTAACGCTGTCCGATTGGTTGTTAGACCAAGACGACACAACCGCCGTACATGTGGTGGGCGGCGCGGTGCGTGACGCCTATCTGGGCTATCCGTTGAAAGACATCGACCTCGTAGTATCCGTGGGCGCGATTAAGATGGCACGGCGAATCGCGGACACTCTCGGCGGGGATGTTTACATTATGGACGCCGAGCGCGAGGTCGCCCGTGTGATATTGGAGACGCCAACCGGCAAGCTCAATATCGACGTGGCTGGCTATCGTGCGCCCGACCTGTTGGGGGATTTGACAGATCGCGATTTCACCGTCAATGCGATAGCCGTAGACTTGCGCGGCGATACCAGCAAACTGATTGACCCCCTAGACGGCGAAACCGACCTGAAAGGCAAGCTCATCCGCCGTTGTTCGCCGACTTCAATGTCGCATGACCCGATTCGCACCTTGCGTGCCGTGCGCCAGAGCATCCAACTCAACGCCCGAATCGAGCCAGTCACGCTGAAAGACATCAAAACCCACGCTTCGGCGCTTAAAAACGCCAGCGCCGAACGGATACGTGATGAATTTTTCAAGCTGTTATCGGGTGCGAAACCGTGGGCGGCGCTGCGCGTGGCTGGGCAACTCGGCCTGATGACTTCGATCTTGCCCCAAACCGCCGCGCTCCCACATAAGATGTGGACGCAAGCGCTCACGGCGGTAGAACAAGCATCGCGCATCTTCAATACCATCAGCCCCGCCCGCACCGACAACACCGCCGCCGCTTTCGGGTTGGGCGCGTTGGTGGTCGGGATTGATCGTTTTCGCCGCCCGCTGCAAAATCACCTCAACGCGCAGTGGCCGAATGACCGCCCGCACCATGCCCTGCTCATCCTCGCCGTATTGCTGCACTATACCACCTCCGCCCATGCGCTGGATGGGCGTCTGATGGCGGAAAATATCGCCGAGTCATTGCGCCTGAGCAACCCAGAACGCGCCCGCCTCGAAGCGCTGTTAACAGTGACGCCCAATCCGGTTACACACCTCGACATGCCGCTGGATGTGCTGGCGCAGCACCGATATTGGCACAAATTGGGCGAGGCCGGGGTGGATGGGGTGCTATTGGCGCTGGCCGAGTATTTAGCCGGGGTCGGTGTGCAGATTCAGCAAGCGACATGGATACGCATCATCGAACGCGCCCGTATCTTGTTGGACGCCTTTTATGAGCGCAAAGATACCGTGGTCGAACCGCCCGCGTTGCTGGACGGCCACCAATTGATGAAGGCGCTCAAGCTGCAACCCGGCCCCATCATACGCGAACTCTTAGACATGCTGCGCGAACAGCAAGTAATGGGGTTGATTTTCACCCGTGACGAGGCCATCAGCGCCGCCCGCGCCTATATCAGTCGCTTGAATTGAGATATCGCCGAGGGCGCGTTTTCCGCCTACTTCAATAAAGCGAGGCGGCCTTCGGCGTCATCTTCCGGCACGAAAAAGTCCGACGCAATTTCCACTGGATGCCAGCGGGCGTGCGGCATTTTTTGCAATAATACGCGGGGGACGAGGATCATCCGCGTGAAGGCCAACATTAGCGCCGAATCCTGACCAATCAACTCCGGGAGTTGATACCGTGCGCCCCACGGCGAGGCAATCAACTGTCGGACGAGCAATTTGGCGATGGAAACACGCGGCGCATAGCGGTCTCCGCGCACCGAGAAACTCAAGGTCAATTGGCTGAGGTCAACCTTCTCCCACATCCCCGGCAAGGGTCGGTTCAACAGTTCATCGACGGGGATAGGCGGCGCGGTGATGGCGAAATCAGCGATAAAAGCGTCTGCGGCTTGTTCTAGGAGTGCATAATCGGTCATACGTCGGCCTCTTGTTCAGGGTCTTGTTCGTCGTCGGTAGGGGTGTGTTCAAAAAACCAAAGCAGGGTACTGCCATAGACCCGTTCATCATAAGCCGTGAAGTGCTTCAATGCCACATCTTGGCGCTCAGTGGGGTCAATCTGAAGGATAACCACCCCGTCGGGCTTGACCCAAGTGGGGGCATCGTCAATCGCTTTGAGGGCGGTCAACCACATCGCCTTATACTGCGGCGGCGCGATATAGATTAAATCAAAGGGAGTCGGCGTCCCTTTCAGGGTGGCGAACGCATCCGCCCGCCGGACGGTGGCCTTCGCAGTGAAGCCGCACATATCGACATTGGCGTTGATGGTGTCGATGGCGCGACGCTCAAGGTCTTGGAAGATACAATGGCGTGCGCCCCGGCTCAAAGCTTCGATACCGACGCTGCCCGTCCCAGCGAATAAATCCAGCACTTCGGCGTCGATCACAAATCGCCCCAAGATGCTGAACAGCGCCTCTTTCACGCGATCCATAATCGGGCGCGTGGTATCCCCCGGCACAATTTTTAGCTTACGGCCTCTGGCCGTCCCCGCAATCACACGCAGACTCATCCCAATTTCTCCACACTTAAACGAGCCGCCCGCCAATGGCTCTGGGGAGTCGTCATCAGGCTGGGCGCACCGCACCCGACCATAAAACGCCGCCCGCCCATCAGGTTTTGCGCCTCGCGGGACGCATCACGGATGCCGGACGGCGTGCCGCCCCGCAGGTGTTTTTCTGGGTCTAAGCCGCCGAATATTGCGCCGTCCCATTGGCTTTTGGCCGCTTGCAAGTCGATTTCGCCGCCTCGATCATCCCACCCGATAGCGTTCACGCCCATTTGCGCTGCGACTTTGAACATCGGTGATGTGCCGCGCAAATAAGCCATCTTCAACCAGACGGATTTCGGCAGATTCGCCATCACCGCGCTATCCCCCGGCAACCCAAAGGTCGCGTATTCTTCCTCACACAACACCGCATAATCGGCATGGTCGACCATCAGGTAAACCCCCGATATATTGGACGCCCGTAGCGAATCCAGATAGCGTACCGTCGCATCGGTCAAGATATTCAGCCCCGTCCGCAAGCGCTCAGGTTGTGTCCGCAGGTGGCGGATGAGTTGATCTTGACCGGCCAAACGCACCGCCTGAGCCAATGGACTGGGGACTCCGACCACGACTGGCGTCCCCGGCATGTGCATCGCATCAACCACGAGGCGTACCGAAGCCCCCAATCGGCCAAATTCGCCGCGTGCAGGGTCAGGCAGTCGGAGTTCCGTCCAATCCAATGAGCGTTTAATCGGGCGGCGTTGGGCGATGCAATCGCCGTTGGTCGCGCCTTGCCATTCGGACTGTAAACCGTAATCTCCCCCGGCAAACGACCACGGCGGGGCGACCACGCACGCATCCCAATCATAGGCGAACTGAAATTCGCCCACGGCCTGTGCATAATCGGCGGTGCGCTGGTCATCGCCGGGAAACGGACGCCAAAGCGCAACCGGGGCGCGGTCAGTCGGCTCGCCCGCAATCGTGCGTTCCAGACGTTCGCGCTTCTCCATCGGCAGCCGTTAGACTTCTGCGATGCGCTGACCGAGCATCCGAATCAGCATCATATAGCGGTCATCACGGGTGGTCATCAGGTCGTTGGCGCGTTCTCCCTTGCGGATGGCGGCCAATTCGCGCTCACAGATGCGGAGCGATGTCTCGAAACTGCTCTTGGCGCTGACCTTATCACCCGCCGCACGCAACGCGAGGCCGAGTCCATAATGCGCGTCGATGTTCTCGTTATCGTCGTTCAAAACCCGGCGAAACGTCTCTTGTGCGCCCTTGGGGTTTCCATTCCGCATGGCCTCCCAAGCGTCGCCAATCATTTTCGACAAATCTTCTTTGGTCATCGCCATGACATCAAACTCCGTAAGCTTCTAAAAAAGGTAAAGACTGGGGGATATTGTACAGAATCACAGCGCCAAAGGCTACGGCTTGCGTACATACATCCCAAGCGTCAGCGCGGTGAAGATAACCGCCATCCACGCGACGATTTGCGGAGAGGTCAAGCCCAGTTGAAGCCGGAGCGTCCCGTTAGAGGTCTGGGGAAGCGTCACTTGAATCAACCCGTTTTCCGCCTGATGAGTCAGTGGAATAGAGAACTCGTCTAGGCTGGCCGACCAACCGGGGAAATAGGCAATCGAAACCGGCAAAATCCCCCCGCCCACCATCCCGACTTGCCAAATACTGCTCTGACTACCCACTTGCAATACCGATACCCGCGCCCCGCCGCTGACGGGAATACGGTTGGGTGCGCCGGACTCGTAACTGCCCATCACCAGCGGGTTGGCGTCTGGGACAACGCTCAAGGCGCTGGGAATCGCATAACCGGACGGCAATAGCGCGGTGCTGCCCACTCGCTGCTCATAGCGAAGTTGCGCCGCAATCGAGAAATCGCTGGTCGTCGCGCCGAACGGGGTCGCCAAAACCGGCAGCGACAAGGCGAATACCGACGCCGTGGCGCTAATCCTCGCCCAACGACGGCGGTTTGGTTTTACCCACCCATCCAATATCGCCAGCGCCCCCGCGCCGCCTGCCGCCGCCCAGAATCCACCGATACTCAGCCACCATGCGGCGGGGAACAGCATACAGCCCAACGCCGATACCCCCAGCCCAGCCGTCCCAAGCGTCAGCAACGGCCAGCGCCCGCCTCCGCGTACCCGATAGACCCACGCCAGCCCCAACATCAAGGGGAGCAGTAAGCCGAGCGTAAATTGAGGCATCCCCGTCGAAGTCACCCGAACCAGCGTGAACCATTCCCAGACCGAGACGCTAAACGCGCTGGGTTGCGCCGACGGTAGCCATGTCACCTGATTAGACAACAACAACGCGGGCAGCCATAATGGGGCGGAAATCCCCAATCCGGCCAAACCAATACCGAGCCAGTGCCTCAGCAGTCCGCGCCCATTCGTCATCCAGAGTAGCGCTAACCCACTCAGCCAGCCCGCCAGCGCAATATGCGGTTCTATCAGGATGAAGGCGCCTAATGCGCCAGACCCAGCCAGTACCCGCCATTGTTTCCCCTCTCCTCGGAGTTTGGTGGCAATCCACATCAAAAAAGGTAATAAGGCGTGCGATAGCGCCAACGCGGGGTCGGCTAGAGTATGCGGCGTGGTCAGGCCGATGAACGGACAAAGCACATATAGCGCGGCGACCACAATCCCCCAACTCAGACCCCAAGCCGTGGTCAAGGCATACATGCTCATGCTGGCCGCCGCCAATGACCCGACCAATACCAGTCGCATCGCTTCAGCCGTGTCATCGGTGAAAAACACCTCGGTCAGCGCGGTCAGATAGGACGCGCCTTGCGCGATAAATTGAGGGATGGGTGCGCCATAACCGTTTTGGACGTGCGGCGACCACAGCGGAACGGCCACGCCTTCACGCAACGCCCTCGCGAAATCGGAAGCCACAAACGCGGCGTGCGTTCCGACAGTGATGGCTGGGATGCCGGGGCGGACGAAGAACGCCCAGCCCACAATCAGCCCCATCAGCCCCGCCAGCAGCAAGCCCCAATTAATCCCCCGTGGGCGGGGGTGCATCCATGCAGGAAAATCGTCTGGGATGACATCTGGATTGACCATCGCTTGATTGTACCCCCCGGCGGTGCTATGCTCACATCCGCGTAATCATCATTTGAGAGTTGTGCGTGCCTAATAACGTCCGCCCCGCCCTACCCACCGACCTCACCGTATTAGAGTCGCTCTATACGGAACGTCAGACTATTGTAACGCAGGCTGACCCGCGCTTGCGCCCCCTCCCCGGCGCGTTAATATGGCTGGAGCGAAGCGGCGGGATGGTCTGGGTCGGCGGTCAGCCCTTGGGCGGCTACGTCAGTGTCTGGGTCAACACATGGCCGGGGGGCGTTTTGCCCGCCAACACAGCCGTGATTGACCAGATGGCGTTGGATGCTCATGCCTATCACCCGGGTCTGGGGCGTGCCTTGATTGAGGCCGCGTGGGAATGGTCGAAACAGCAAGGCGCGTCGCAGTTGTTAGCGCTCATACCGCGTTATGACCCGGTGGGACAGGCATTCTGGCGTTCGTTGGGCGCACACCCAACAGAGGAATACGCAGTATTCAAATTACCCGGTTATCAGGTCTTTCAAGTCAAGTCATGAACATTCGCACTGCTACTGAAGAAGACACGTCCGCTATCGGTCAGATGTGGGAGCGCCTCGCTTCCCATCACAATACCCTCGATTCCGCATTGCCCGCCGCTGCCAGAGGAGGGGGCAAAGTCTATGCCAAACGCCTCGCCACCCGCATGAACGACCCACTCACCCGTGTTTTCGTTGCGGAGCAAGATGATAAACTAGTAGGATACGTGCTGGCAGTCATCATTGATGTCATCCCGGATATGTTCGTGCAGGAAAACAGCGGCTTCTTGGCGGATATTTTTGTCGAGGACGAGTACCGGCGGCACGGCATCGGGAAAATATTGGTCGAGACGGTGCGGGCATGGATGTTAGAAAATAATGTACGGTATTTTGAATGGTACGTAGCCGAACACAATGCGGCTGGACGCAAGTTCTGGGAAGCCATTGGCGGACGGGCAGTTTTGACCCGGATGCGCGCCAACACTCAACAAGAGGAGTCATAAACACCATGCGAGTATTACATGCAGTGACCATGCAAGAGACATTTGTTGCCAGCGGGACGTATGTCTATCGTCGTGACGGAGAAATCCTGAAAGGGTCGGAGCAATTCACCATCCATGAGCAGCCGGACGGCGGCCAATTCATCCGCATTGACTACGACTGGCGTGAGATGGACGGCACGAGCCAATTGGTCGAAGCGCTGACCGACCCCAGCAAAGCCCTACTGTATTCGCGGGTGGTCGCGCAGTTGCAAGCCTCCAGCCGCACCAAGCGCGAGACCTATGACTTCTATCCCGACAAGGTACTCATCGGCATCACGGGCGGCGGCGGCAAACGCCTAGACCTTGAGCAACCGTTGACGGCGGGATATGTGCCGCTGTTCCTCAAGACTGCGCTCATCGGCCTGACCGTGCTACATTGGCCTGCTGATGGGACGGCCTCGGTGTTTGGCGGCTACCGCGACGACCAAGAACGCACCCTCGCTTATGACGCCCGACTGGTGAGTCACGGCACAGAGGATACCACCTACGGCCAAGCCCAAGCGGTGGAATTGTTCGGCCAAGAATTTAGCCAAAAGATGCTGGTGCTGCCCAACGGGATTATCGCCCGCCGCACGGTTGGTAGCCTCAACCTTGAATTAACCGATTACGCGCATCGTTAAGGGAAACAGACCACTTATGGGCGGACTTTGGCAGCGGTTTAACGACTTTCTGGGGTCACGACGGCGGACGGCCTTATTCATACTGTTGGCGGTGACCGGGCTGTTGAGCCTTATCCTGAATGTCGTACAAGGGCAAGCAGGGGTCGTCGCCATCCAAACCGGCCTATTCCTCGTGTTCATCGGCGGCACAGTGGTGATTATTTTCAGCGCCTTGGAGCCGTATGAGCGCGGGCGCTGGATCGGGATTCTTGTCCCGTCATTCCTCTTAGTAGTCTTGGGGATGATGTTCTTCCCACAGCAAGCCGGTCTGTTCATGGGTTTGGCGTTTGGCTGGATTATCGCCGCCCTGTTCTTGTTTAGGCCGCGTGAGCCAATGGCCTACCAAAAAGCGATTAAGGCGTTGCGGAAAAACGACTTCGAGACGGCTATTAGCGAGATTGATAGCCTGATTAAAACCGCGCCCAAGGAGGTACAGCATTATCACTTTCGGGCGCGGTTGTATCGTCTGGACGGCAAAATCAACCCCGCCCGCCGCGACTACAAGAAAATCCTCGAACTCGACCCCGAGTCGCCAGTAGGTCATAATGAACTGGCTGAATTGGAGCTTCAGGCTGGGCAATATACTGCCGCCCGCACATCCGCCCTCAAAGCTTATGACCTGACCGGCGGCGATTGGGTGACGGCCTATAATCTCGGCATGATTGAAGACCGCCTCAACGACTCGGAATCAGCTTTGACCCACCTCGACCAAGCCCTATCTGGCAAAGTCCCCGACCCGCGTCACCGGCTACTGATTCATCTGTACCGAGCGCGAGCCTTGGCGCGATTGGGGCGGCTTGACCAAGCCTCAGAAGCGGTCTCTCAGATGAAAGTCAGCGCATCAGCTGTGAAAGAATGGCGTAAACTTTTAGGTGATGTGCAAGCCGCCGCCCTGCGCGAAGTCTTGGGGTCGGATGTCGAGGCCGCCGCCGCGTTGGTTGAGGGGCGTGCCGATGCCACATCATTAGTAGGAGGTGCGCGATGAACAGGAATCGCCTTTTGGTTGTTTCGGTCATCCTCAGCGGAGCATTGGCGCTGTTAGGGTTCGTAACGTTCGTTTTATCCATCATCGTCGAATTCTTCTCGCCGCGTGCTGAACCTGCGCCGGGGTTCTCTAGCGCTATCGGCGTAGCGCTGGCAGGTCTTGCGCTCTCCGGCGTGATGGCAGCGGTATTGTTCGGCCTGATTGCCACCCTGATTGCGCGTCAGGCGCGTGAACGCGGTGCGCCCTATATGGACGCCTACCGACTGCTAGAGGCGTTGCGATTCCGCGAGGCCATCCCGTTGCTGGAAAAACTGGTCGCGGCGGGTCAAGGCGATAATGATGTGTTGATGCTACTGACCAGCGCCTATGGGTATGCCGGTCAATTCGCCAAAGCACAAGCCACGGCAGACCGCGCCGTCCACCTCTACCCAGACGACCCGCGCAGTTATGTGACGTTGGCAACCGGCTATAAACTGCAAGGCGCGTATGATGAGGCGGCCACTGCCTTGCGTGCGGCGTTGGAACGCGACCCAGAACAGCCCAGCCTATGGGCGGAACTGGGATTCGTGTTGCGCTTCGCCCATGACGAATCCGGCGCTATCGAGGCATTCCGCCGTGCGGCTAACCAGCCATTGCCAGCAATGTACGGCGTGCGCGTCAATTACCACCTGTCGCAAGCCTTCACCGCACAAGGCGCGGTACAAGAGGCCGTGAAAGCCGCCTCGCGGATGATGTCCGCCCGTGACGGCCTGACCGTCTGGCGTTCGGTATTGCCCGCGATGGCAGGCACATCGTATGGGACGGCGCTACGCTATGAGTTAAAAGACATCGAAAAAGCGCTGACCGAAGCTGATGCTGGGACGTTGGGGTAAGCGCCAGTGCGTCTCGGAGAGATTACACGGACATTCATCAAGCGATTCAGGGGATGGGACAGCCCATCGCGCACGGCATTTTTGGTCGCGGGCGTCCTGATGATTGGACTGGTGCTGTTCGGGCGCGGTTTGCCAGAGGGGTTGCGCCAGAATGCCTTAATCGCGGTTGCCGGATTATTCATCGTCATGCAAGCTGTATTCCTCTACGCCAACCGAGGCATGGTTTCGGCGCTGACGACTGCACAACGCGCATATCTGACAGAAGATTTCACCAGCGCCCGCGATACGCTAGAACAAGCGCTCGCGAAAACCCAACGCCCTGACTTTCGCACCCTGACTCTATTGGGCAACACCTACCGACAGTTGGGCTTGGCGGACGAGAGCTATGATATTCTGACAAAAGCCGTACAAGCCGCGCCCTCTCATCATTTCCCGTGGTATGGTTTTGGGCGTACACTCATGACGTTAGGACGTTATACAGAAGCGGTTGAGGCGTTTGAGCGTGCGCTGGCGCAAGGTGCGCCGCCTGTAGCACACCTTGACCACGCCGAAGCGCTCTATCGGGGCGGGGCGGGGGCTGCGATGGTTTTACAGGCGCTCAACTCAGCAGATGTGACCGATGAGCCGTATCGCACCTTGTGGTCAACCTATTTGCGCTGGCGCGTTGCCGGGGAAGATGCCCCCAGCCGCACCCTGATTGACTCCGGCATCGCGTATTGGCAAGCGATGGCGCAACGATTCGCTCATACCCCGTATGGTCACAGCATCACGGCGGATTTAATACACCTACTGGAGGCAGCATGAGTTGGTTCATAGATAAGAAAACTGGCAATCTTTCGACATTCCGGGCGGCAGTGGGGCTGGCCGTATTCGGCGTAGTCGTCCTTGTATCCGGCTATTTGCTGTTCGGCCTCGAACTCCGCAACGCCCAACAGCCATTAAACATCGACATCCCGCCCAATACGGAATTGATGGCTGTAGACGAATCCAATATGGTGGGCGGTCAGCGTTACGTGTTTTATAAGACTCCACTCACACCGGATGAAGTCGCGGCCTTCTATGACCAAAAGTTGGCAGATTTCCAAAACATCCCAGTCGCCACAAAAATGCGTGAGAGTTGCCTCCGTCAACCGCGTGAGGGCAATATACAAGGCTATGTCCCCGGCAATGGAAGCCTGCCGTATGTATGGAAGTGCCTGTTCGATAACACCCGTACTTACGAACAATCCACGATGATTAGCATTTACCCCGGCCAGCGCAACGACGAAACCGGCGAAAATTTCGAGGGAGTCACGCGGATTGATTATGAACAATACTGGCAACCCTGACCCCAATCCCGTCCCTCCGGCTCAATCGACAGCCAAACGCGGCGGCTGGGTAACGATTATCGTCGCCTCTTTGTTGCTGGTGATTGGGTTTGCATTGGTGAGCCGATTCGTGCCGGTGCTATACGCGGTGTTCTTCCCGCCCTCACCCCCACGCCCAAATACCACACAAGAAGTCAGCCGCGAGACGACCAGCTACGGCACGGATACCATCCTGTACAGTTCGCCAGATGATGGTTGCGCCCTCGCACGCTATTATGAAGCGCAAGGTGCATCCTGCCGCATCGCGCCGGAAGTATGTACCAGTGGGTTCGTCCAATTAACGCAGCCGCGTGCTGGCAGCCAAGTCGCCAGATGTATCGCCGATGTGCCGTTCTCAATCTTCACCATGCGCTACCGGGCGGAAATCGCCGCCGGGTACGAGCGACAGACCGAAGGCTTGCCCACACGGTTAAGACTAGAGCGAGAGATTTTCTGGGCTGACAAGCCCGGTGTAGCCGCCGACTTAAACGCCACCCTCACACCATAAACGTGTGGGGGTGTTTTATTAAGACATATAGGTAATTACCCGGTTCTCTTAAATAAAGTCGCTCTCAGTCTTAAACATGTGACCCAGTAGCGTTAACCCTTTGCCGTTATCCTCGGTACTGAAGTCAAAAGACAGACTTTTGGCTATATAAGTGACGTCAAATCGAGGAGCTGTACCCCAATGAAGAACCGTATTGTTGCGTTGTTGTTGACGATTGCCATGCTGATTTCTGTCAGCGCGTCGTTCGCCCAAGACAAGACCATCGCCCAATTGGCCGCTGAGACACCCGAACTCT
>DAOTTP010000188.1:0-2487 GCA_034437835.1 Anaerolineae bacterium
TGTCCCATTTGCCGGGCTGCTCAAAGTGAAGCTCGACCCGGTGATTTGGGCGAGGCTGGTGATCTGGACGCGGCTGGCCGCGCCATTGTTCTGGTGATGGATGGTCATGATTTCCGGCAGCGGGCTGAGGCCGGTCACGTTATAGGTGAACGGGATAACTTCACCATCCAACGCCGGATACAGGTTGCGGAGGAAGGTGGGAGTGAACAAGATATCCGGTGTATACGAGCCTTGCACCACGTCAATCGGGAAGCTGAAATCGCTGTCGCGCTGGTAGCTTAGGACGGTGACGCCAATCGGACTGACGCCATCCCAGTTCTGGAACTCGGGGTCGCCAATGTTGGAGTCACTGTAAATCACGGCAGGGATGGTCATGACGTTGTTCTTGAGCAACATGCTGTCGAGCGATGCGCCGCTGAATGAGTTCAAGACTTGCCCGTAGCTGTATGCGCCACCAGCCGTCTCGTCAAATGAGACGAAGCTGACACTGAATACGTCTGAGGCAGCTGAGCCGTAATAGTACACATAGTCGTCGATACTATCATTATCAAGGTCAAGGTAGACCTCAACGAACAGGTCACGCGGGCTGTTCCATTCGCCGTGCATCTTGAGGCCGACCATCAGGGTTTGACGGCCAGCGTCGCCGCCAGCTGGGGTGTCAGAGACCGTCGCGCCGACATATTCGATGTCTGCGTAGCTGTAGTCGGTCAAGGCTTCGTCGGAGTCATCTGGCGCACCGCTGTTATCGACATCCCAGAACAGGCCTGTTTCCTCGCCGTCGGTGGCGAGCAACGTATAAGCCGAGGTCAACGACAGATGGTCGGTGGCGTTAGGCCCGAGGTCGAAACCATCGCCGCTTAGGGTCACATACGACGAACCGGTATCGCCGGAAATCACAACTTCATTATCGGCGGTGATGTCCGAGGTCAGGTGCGGGGCGGCGTAGACCGGGACGCGGATGGCGGTTTGGCTGCCGCTGGTCGGGGTCAGGGTGACATAGCCGGACTCTTCGTTCAGGAAGGTCTTACCAGTTGTTACGAACAGCGAGTCGCCGCCGACGTTCAGGTTGGCTTGGGTGGCAATCAACGTCAAGGTGACGTTGACCGTCGCGGTGCTGTTGGCCGGGACGGTGACGACTGCCGGGCTTACGCTGACCACCGCGCCGCCCCAGTCACTGCGGGGGGTATAACCGGTATTAAGAACCATCGCTGAACCACTGAAGTTCTGAACCGTGATGGTCTTGGTGATGGTCGGGGTGGTGTTGACCAATGCACGCGGGTAGCCGAATGACAGACTGATGTTTTCCGGCGAGTCGGTGGCAAAGGCCACGAGGTTGGTGTTGATGGCGGCCACAAAGTCCGCGAATCCCGCGCCGACACGTTGCGGCGAATGGAACGGATTCGGCAGAGCGACTGTCTTAATCAGGTCTGTGGTGGCAGTGTTCATCAAACGTTGCTTGATGAGCGCGACACCTGCTGCGTTCGCTGGGCGAGTCGTGGCATCAATCAAGAGGGCGACGCCACCAGCGATGTGTGGTGAAGACATCGACGTACCGCTGATGGTATAGCCGAGATCGTTGGTTCCTGCGCCCGCCGAGGTGATGGTGGTGCCGGGGCCAGAGATATTCGGCTTCAATATTAGATCACCATTACCACGCAATACACCACCGCGTGAGGTACTGGTCGAGGGGATGAGCGCATCTTCGCTCAGAGCGAAGCCGACGCCACCATTGAAGGTAGCGCTGACCAAGGGCAGGCTATTGGTCGTAGCGAAAGCGATAGCGGCTTTGAGGGCTACGCCGTCCGTTTGGCTAATCATGGCGGTGGGGAGTTGGTCATCAAAACCAGCCGTTTGGCCGGGGCCGAAGGGTGCGCCCGCTTGGTTATTGGCGATGATCGCGCCATCGCCGCCAGCAGCCTTGACATTGGCGACCTTGATGGAGAAGGCGCATGTGCCACGGTCAACAACCACCCATTGGTCGGTGTAAGAGCCAGTCAGTGCGGTACAGCCATTGGCAACATTTGCGATGACGATATTGAGCATCAGCGGGTCGGGCATCGCCGTCGTGTACATCGAGACGGCCTTGGCCGCCGGGATGTTGACCGTCACCATCGTAGCCGGGTTAACATAGCTCAGTTGACCGTCCACAATCGCAGCGCTGTCATTGACGTTGGCGACGCTGATGGTGGTTGATGCGGAAGAAGGAGCGCCATTAACCAAGATGAAGTCACCGCTGTTACCCGCAGAAGCCACGACCACCACGCCGAGGTCAGCCAGAGCCTCTTGCGCGCCGTTCATGAAGTCATCGGGGCCGGTGCCGCCGTAAGCCGAGCCGAGTGACAAGTTGACGACATCAACATCTTCGCCGAGGTAGTCGTTTGAGCCAGCGGCTTCAAATGCCAACAAGAGGATGTCGGTGTTCACAGAGCCAGAGCATCCGAACACGCGCAACGAGACCAAGTAGGCCTCAGGTGCAGCCCCCGGCCC
>DAOTTP010000189.1:0-23924 GCA_034437835.1 Anaerolineae bacterium
CGCTTGAATGGCGTCAGAGAGTGTTGCCGTTTTTGGGGTGGGTTGTGGACCCGTTTTAGGCAACAATTTCACCAGTTCAGTCACCGAGTATTCGGTATGAATATTTTTCACATCAAACAGATGCACGCCGTTAAACCCCAACAGATGTGTTATGGCGGGGTCAGTTCCGGCATAAGCGACATAACTCTCTTGGAAAACGGGGATGCACGGTTTTTGACGCTCGTATGCCCTGTGAATCTCTTTTAGCACCCATTCGCTGTCAAGCGTGACATCCCCCAACAAGCAAACGAAAACAGGCGCATCATCAATGGCTTGCATCAGCCGGTCAGGGAATTGGACGATAGCACTGTCAGCGCGGGTGACATCGAGATACGCATCGACGCTATGATTAGTCCTCAGCAAGACTTGAATCAATTGGGCGAGCGAGGCACTGGGAGCGCGTCGATACGAGATAAACACATCGGTCATATTCACACCATCCAAAACCGAACCGCATCTGCAAAGGCAGGATTATGGCGTAAACAGGTATTGATTAGCAACGTTTAAAAATACTCACACATCCAGCACGCTGAACCTGACCGGCGGGCTATCCGTGACCGTGCCGTCAGACAGCGTGGCGCGGGCGCTGATGACATATTCGCCCGGTTGCAGCACCCACCACGCCATCGCAGACTCGGCAATCACTCGCCCATTGAGCAAGATTTCGACGCTCACGGACTCGGCGGGCGCGTTGACCTCTAATTTTATGCGCTGAGTCTCACGCGGAGTCCCCGCGCTGATTTGA
Source organism: Anaerolineae bacterium (assembly GCA_034437835.1). Lineage (GTDB taxonomy): Bacteria > Chloroflexota > Anaerolineae > Aggregatilineales > Phototrophicaceae > Flexicrinis. The sequence goes on from DAOTTP010000189.1 coordinate 785, forward strand.
TAGACCGCGCCCGGATAGGGCGACATCACCCGCAGACCGCCCCCGCCGTCCCTCATCGGGAGGGCTTTAGCGCCTTCTGTCGGTTCTGTGCCGGGGATGAACCATTCTGAGCGCCGTGCGGAACAATCCGGCGTAGCCCGTAGGCCGGTCAGCGTGCAGATGTCCAAGCGCACCATGTCCGGCGGTGCGGTGAATCGCTCAACCGGAGTCCCCGCCAAGACCTGTCGCATAAAGTGATGCCATATCGGCCCCGCGCCGGTCAAGCCGGTGGCGCCGGTCATCTCGCGGTTATCAGGATTCCCGACCCATACCCCGACCACCAGAGACGGCGTATACCCGACCACCCAATTGTCGCGGGTATCGGTGGTCGTGCCGGTCTTGGCCGCCGCTGGACGCCCAATACTCAGCGCACTGCCCCGCCCAAAAGCCGGTTCGCGGGCGAGATCATCGCTCAGGATGTCCGACATCACCCACGCCACCCGTGAATCTAAGAGGCGTTCGGTCAAACCGGGCGGCGTCCATTGATATAAAACGTCTCCGCCGCGAATTTCTACCCGCGTGATCAGGACAGGCTCAACCCGATAACCGCCGTTGGCAAATATCGAATAGGCTTGGGTCAGGTCAAGCAGCCGGACTTCCCCGCCGCCCAACGTCACCGCGAGGTCAAGGTCGGGGTTCTCCCACAGCGAGGTCATGCCCGCCCGCGCCGCCAGATTGACCATCTCCGGCACGCCAATCTCGTCTAAGGCCGCCACCGCAGGGATGTTATACGACGCCGCCAGCGCCTCGCGCACCGTGACCGCGCCGTGTTCGACATTGCCAAAATTGGCCGGGACGTATAACTCGCCTCTACGGGTGGTGAACGCCGTCGCGACATCTTGCACGATGGTGGCCGCCGTCCACGGATGAGCGCGACTCGGATTCATCGCGGCGGCATACGTGAACGGTTTGAGCGTACTCCCCGGCTGGCGCAGCGCCAATGTCCCGTTGACCGCGCCGCTGATGTCCGCGTCGAAATAATCTGGGCTGCCGAGCATAGCCAAGACTTCACCGGTCTGCGGGTTGAGCGCGACCAGTGCGGCGCTGTCGGCATCGGCGGGCGGACGGTCTTGGCGCGTGGTGTCGTTGAGGTCGGCCAGTTGCTGGCGAGCAACCCGTTCCGCCGCCTGTTGCCAATCCAAATCAAGGCTGGTATAGATGTCCAACCCGTCGCGGTACAGCCTATCGGGATAGTCGCGCTCCAATTTCGTCCAGACCGCCATCACGAAATGCGCCGCTTGGATCGGGAACGGCGCAGCGGCGAACGCCAGCGGTTCGGATTCTGCTTGCGCGGCTTGTTCTTGCGTGATGTTTTGATGCTCGGTCATCAGCCTGAGCGCGACGGCTTGGCGGGTCTTGGCAGCGGGGAGGTCTTGCAGCGGGTCATAAATGGCGGGGCCTTGCAAGATTCCGGCCAGTAGCGCACATTCGGCCAGCGAGAGTTCCGACGTCGATTTGCCGAAATATGCCCGCGCCGCCCCTTCAATGCCATAAGCGAAATTGCCGAAATAGGCTTGATTCAGGTAGAGCGTCAGCACGTCGTCTTTGCTATATGAGGTTTCGAGGCGCAACGCGAGCAACATCTCTTGGAGTTTGCGTTTCGCCCCCCGGTCTGTCGGGTCAAGGAACACCATCCGCGCTACTTGCTGGGTGATGGTGCTGCCCCCGGCCACCCAATCCCCGCCGCGCAGGTTAATCCACACGGCGCGGGCGATACCCACCGGGTCAACCCCACTATGGGCATAAAAATTGGCGTCCTCGGTGGCAATCACGGCGGCGCGGCAATGCTCAGGCATATCGGCCAACGTAATTGGGGTATTACGCCCTTGCTCCGGCGGCAAAATCTCATATAAAAGCGTCCCGTGGCGGTCAAAAATACGCGCCGAGGGGCGTTTCAGGCCGTCATTCAGACGATTGATGTCGGGCAAATCCGGCAACAACCAGAGCGCCAATCCGCTGAGGGTCAATAGCATGACTACGCCGACGCCCAACCAAAATCGGCGTGAGCGCAATACCCTCACGGTGCGGCGCATGACGCTGGTTATGCCTTAACGGACTTTACGGCGGTAGGCGCGAAGCTCAAGCCAACTGACCAGAGCGCTGATCATGACGCCGAACACGAACGAGACCGCAATCCCCAAGATAAAACCGAGGCCGCCCGGAACGACATAGACCATAGTCAAACCGAGGATGATCGCGATGGGGATACGCAGCAATTTCAAGATACGGGTGATTGTTCCCTCAAGAGCGTTGACAGCGACGGTGCTCACCGTCTCAGCCACTTGTGCGACTGCGCCGCGTTCCGCTGACTCGCGGGTGGTGCGACGGATAGAACGGGCGCGGATGTCATCCTCACTCAGCGCGAGGTCGTCATCTTCCTGTACGTATTCCGGCTGAGGGGCGCGATTATTATCGATAGGGGTCGAAGTCGTCTTACGCAAGCTCCGGCGTGGTGGCAGATCCATGATGCACATCTCCTTTGTGTGAATTTGTAGGGGCAACGCCGATTTCAGCCATGCGACGGCGGGCGCGAACAGCGGCCTCGGCACGAGTATCGCGCACGGCGTCGGTTTCATCCATAATTTCCGCGCCCAATAACTGCTCGAAAATATCTTCCAGCGTGATGATGCCCGCCGTGCTGCCGTATTCATCAAAGACGAGCAAGATATGTTGCCCTTGCTTCATCAATACGGCCAGCGCCTTGTCCATCGGCAGCGATTCCGGGATGGATTGCAGCGGGCGCTTGAGGTCGGCCAGAGTCACCGAGTCGTTGTCCTCAGCCAAGCGTGTGAGAATGTCCGTCCGTAGCGCGAATCCGTCGATTTCATCCAATTTCTCGGCGTAAATCGGGATGCGCGAATACGGCAAGATTCGGTGTTTCTGCGTCAGTTCTCCTACCGTCAAGTGGCTAGGCAGAGCAAACAATACCGTGCGTGGGGTCATTGAGTCGGAGACCTGTAAATCGCTCAGGCGTAATAGGTTTTTCATCACGCGATTTTCGCTCTCGTCGATTTCGCCCTCAGCATGGCTGATATTCGCCAACGCCTCAAATTCAGAGCGCGAAACAGTCGGCTCTTCCGTCTGATTGCTGAACAATTTGGCGAAACGGTCAAGCACAATCAGCATCGGATACATCACCCAGACCATCGCCCGTAACATATATGCGCTGAAGGGCAAAAGTTGTTTCCAATAGTTTGCGCCGATGGTTTTGGGCAAAATCTCTGAGAAGATGAGCAGAATCATGGTCAGCGCGAACGAAATCACGCCGAAAAAGGGTTCACCGAATACCGCGACGGCTTCTGCGCCAGCGCCAGCCGCGCCGATGGTATGGGCAAAGGTATTCAGGGTTAGGATCGCGCTGATGGTGATTTCGAGGTTGGCCTTGTGGCGCTGCATCAAAATGCCCGCACGGTGGCCTTTTTCGCTCATCACTTCAATGTGCGCGTGCGAGGAGGTTAATAAGACGGCCTCCAACAACGAACACACGAACGAAAATGCGAGGGCAATGCTGATGTAGAATAGTATCCCGCCAATTGTGCCGGTAGCAGGAGCATCGGGGGCAACCGGGGCAAACGTCGCGCTGGCTGCATCCAAGAATAATCGGGCGTTCATGTCTTCCTATCGGACGCGCTCAGATAAGTATAGGTGCGCCCATGAGGTACGATTGTGGATAACTATAGCATATTTTGGGCGGGAAGGGTCTCTGGGGGATGTTACAAAAATTCAACGGGAATACGGCTTAAGTTAATTAACAATTCCATTTGATTTAATCCTTTTCGATGGAACTATTCCCGATTATACTAAAATCATCTGTTTATCATTAAAAAGGTCGGTTTGCCGTGAAATATCGTATTTTACTCGTGGTACTTATGGCCTTATGCCTAGCGTCTATCGTCGCCGCGCAAACCGGTCGCTATGAACTCGTCCAAACCCTGACATCCTCCAATCCCAGCGTAGCCGCAGGCTTTGGCGAATCGTTGGCCATCGGAGACGCACTAGACCGTTGGGCGATGTTCGTTGGAAGCCCCAACCTAACCGGTCGCGGGCGTGTCGAACGTTTTCTCAACAGCGGTTCACAATGGGAACCGACCAATTGTGTCCTGTTACAGGCAGGTAGTCAGAACAGCACCGGCTTTGGCGAGGCGCTCTCAACCTCTGGCATCGGCTTGTCGGCACTGGTGGTCGTGGGCGAACCGTATTTCGATGCAACCGGCGGCTTCACGGATCAAGGGCGTGTGGCCGTCTTTAAGTATGATGTCACAACCAACTGCCATGTCCGCGTTGCAACCCTCAAAGCCCCCGTCAATGCTTCCAATCAATGGTTTGGCGCGTCTGTCGATGTCGTTGTCGGCGCAACCGAGTCATTGATCATCGTCGGCGCTCCCACCGCCAATAACAGTGAGACTGGGGCGGCCTATATCTATAGCTCGACCAACGGCGGTAAGAAATGGACGCTTCAGGCCAGCCTCTCCGCCACGCCATCCGTCTCTGGGACGGGTTTTGGTTGGGACGTCGCCATTGACGGGTTGGACTATGCTCCGACAGCGGTGGTCGGCGCGATGAATCAACTTGATGGCGCGAATGAATATGGCGCGATGTACGTTTATCGGCGCACTGGCGGGACATGGCCGCAAGAACAGGTGATTTCTCCGGGGTCGATCTATAACTTGACCCAATTCGGTTGGTCGGTAGATGTCGCGGTCAGTTCTACCCGCACTTTTGTGATTGGCTCTGGAGCATGTGAGGCGTGCGGCAATGTAAACACCGCCCAGCGCATCTTCATCTATGAGCGCATAGAAAGCGCCCGCGCCGTGACATACCAAGAAGATATGGTTGTCTCTAGTAAATTCCCTATCGGCGAAGACCTCGTATTGAAAAATCAACCCGGTAATGCTGAGGGCTTCTATGCTGGTTTCACGTCCTCAGATTATTACTACGCGCTGCGCTCTCGCGTCAATCAATTCGATTGGCCGGAAGTTGACACCTTCATCCCGGGTTCAGCCGGCAACCGTATCGCCGTGACGACCAGCATCGGCGTTAATCCACACCTCGCCGTCGGCCAGTCGAATCTCGCTACCGCGTGGATTAGTGCGCCCGGAACCGAAGAGTTCGAGCTTTTGGGCAATGGGGGCTTCGGCAAAGGCGTGAAGCCCGGCACCGGTATTGCGATGAAATGGACAAAGACCAATGTCACCAATGATGATCGCGTCTGCGTCAGCGGCGTCAGTTGTATTTTTCAATTCAAAGGTAGCGCCCAAGAAAACTCGTTGCTCACACAACTGGTCTATATGAACAACCACAGCTTTGACATCGGCGACACCTTGACCCTGAGCGGTCAATTCAGAACAAAGTATGCCACCCCTGATCTGACGATGACATTAACGATTACGGCCAATGGCATCGATACCACCCGCAACGTCATCTTGGATGCGCCGACCAGCGGATGGCAGACTCTCAGCACCACAAGTTATACACTGTGCGACGTGCCAAGCAATATCGTCGTGACCATCAACAACCAGAGCAAGGGCGGAACCATCAAGCTTGACAACGTTTCCTTGAAATTGGCGGCTGGTAACGCAGGCAATTGCCCCGCCGCAGCACTGCCCCTCCCCGTCACACCGTAAACACAAGTCGCTGAATCAAAAGGACGCGCTCAGGTAGGCGTCCTTTTGATTCCCATCGCCCTATATCTTGTCTGATGTCGAATATTCGGGCGAGGGTTCTGGGCTGTCTAAACAAGCGATGTGATGGGTTTCTCAAACAGTCGCCATGGGGTAGAATAGAACACCTGTACATCTCTCATCAGAAGGATGCGCCCCATGCACCTGACGCCTCACCACGCCCGCGCCGCCCTGCTGCACGCTCAGGGGATGACCGACCCTCTCCCCACCAAAACCACCCCGGCCGATATCCTCAACACCATCCGAAGAATGCACGTCCTCCAAATCGACACCATCAGCGTCGTGAATCGCAGCCCCTATCTGGTGTTGTTCAGTCGGCTGGGCGCATATACCCCAACGTGGCTGACCGATGTCCTCGCGGGTGGTCAAGTGTTTGAATACTGGTCGCACGCGGCCTGTTTTTTGCCAATGGAAGATTTCCCCCACTATCGGCGCTTCATGCTAGACCGGCGCGGCGCTGGCAGTCGAGATTGGTTTAGCAGAAATATGACGCCAGACACCGTTGAGAAAGTGCGGGCGCATGTGCGCGATAACGGCGCGGTGCGTTCTGCCGACTTTGAGAAAGCCCCTGACCATCAAGGCGGTTGGTGGAACTGGAAAGCCGAAAAAGTCGCGTTGGAATATTTGTTTGATATGGGCGAATTGATGGTCGCCCGCCGCGAGGGATTCCAGCGGATTTATGACCTACAAGAGCGTATCTACCCGTGGGATGACGCCAAAACCCCCGAAAAACCGGAGATTTATCAGCGTTGGGTCGCACAAACGCTATTGGCGTTGGGCGTCGCGCCCGAAGCGTGGATTGCCGATTACTTCAGGATGAAAAAGGTTAACACACAGGCCGGATTAAAGGCGCTACTCAAAACTGGCGAGGTTGTCACTGTATCCGTCGAAGGCTCGTCCATCCCGTGGTACGCCCACCGTGATAATCTCCCGACGTTGGAGCGCATTGCGGATGGTGAAATCACGCCGAATCGGACGGTATTGCTCTCTCCGTTCGACCCGATTGTGTGGGATAGAAACCGACTGCTATCTATGTTTGGGATGGATTACAAAATTGAGGTTTATACCCCGCAACCCAAGCGCAAATATGGCTACTTCACGCTACCGATTCTGCATAACGGACGAATCGTCGGGCGACTTGACCCCAAAGCTCATCGCGCCGAAAAGCGACTGGAAATCAAGGCGATTCACCTTGAGGACGGGGTAAAGGCCGACGCGACACTGGTCAATGAGTTGGCAAAAACGCTACGGGCGTTCGCGGACTGGCACAATACACCGACGATTCAAGTCGTGCCAGCCGGGGATGTTAAATTAGCGACGGCGTTGGGGAAAAAATTGAGTTGATCCTACGATGGATTTACGGTGGGTGGTCATAAAAACCGCCCTGATTGAATGGCTTGCATCCTCTATTAATGGGGGATGCTTGTTATTTATCTATCTAAATAATCGTAAATCTGGCAAAATAAAAGTTATATTCAGACTTTACAATGAAAGAATTAACATGTCGCTCAGAAATCACCCCCATTGGGTTCGCTATGGTTGGTTTATGGTCATTTTCAGCGTTCTATGGATAGGGTTCTCAACCCCTACTCTCGCTGATGATGTGCCATTGGTTGTGACCTCATTAGCAGATACAAATACTGTAGGCACACTACGCTGGGCAATTTCTGAGTCAAACACCCGTGCCACCGCAGATGTCATCATCTTTGAAGAAGGGCTGACCGGCACAATCCTCTTAACCAGCGATTTGCCCGCACTCACGGACATCACCACAATTACTGGGCTGGGTGAAGATGTCATTACGATTGATGGCGGCGGTCTCTACGATTTTGTAGCCGAGACGGGTCTACCACAGCACATCACCATCAGCAATCTAACCCTCACCAAATTCATCGCGGTTATTCATGCCGGCGCTGGGGTCGTCAACCTTACCGATGTCACCATCACTCATAGCGGTGAAGGGGATGATCCCTTTCTCACCTACCCAGCCTTAATGATTACGAATACTGATCTCACAATGACCCGTGTGACAATGGCTGATAATTCAGCAACGTTTGCTGGTGCATTAACTTATGGAGTGACCAGCCCCGCGCACACTCTGACCATCACGGATTCGACATTTATTCGCAATGGCGCGATCACCAGCGGTACAGGCGGGTAACTACTCAGCCCCTATTTGAGGGGAAGACGAGGTTTTAACCAGTACTCAGTCCAATCATCTGAGGGAAGGATTTCCCTGTGCCTCAGCCAATTTGATGCTCTAAATCATCAAATTGAGGGAAGAAATGATGGCTGAGTAGTTACACAGGCGGTGCAATCACCATCAATGACGCTCTGGGGCAAGGGGAGGTCATCGAGCATCACATCACCAATACAGCATTTATTGATAACCATACAGGCAGTGGCGGGGCAATTGCCGCATATACCTTAACGTTGCTTCCCGTTATAGGGGGTCGCACCACCATCAACATCACTAACAATACCTTCAGCGGCAATAGTTCTATAGACGGCGCAAGCGGGATTTGGGCGAATGGCAGTATGGATGTCAAGCTCAATTTCACGACCTTCTCCGGCCATGATGTAGACACGACCACCCATGAAGGCGGCACATTTCACGCCCAAGATGGCGCGACCATCACAATGGTCGGCACGGTGATTGCCAACAATGGTGCCGCCGGTACGCCGATGGAATGTACGTCGGCTAATGGAGGTCTATTCTTGGGCAATAACAACCTCGCCGCCGATACCAATTGTCCGGGTGTGATTGGCGTTGCAACATTTGTTGACCCTGTTTTAGCTGATAATGATGGATTGACGCTCACCCATGCACTCTTAGAAGGCAGCAACGCCATCAACAGTTATATCGGCATAGACTGTCCCCCAACCGACCAGCGCGGCGTCGCTCGTCCGATTGGCGGGGCATGTGATCTAGGCGCATACGAGTCAAGCAGTCTAGGGATATCATCGGGCGTGACCGTCAGTAAAACAGCCATAAGCGTTGGCGAGGGCGGCGCAACCGACACATACACCGTGGTCTTGACCAGTCAACCGACCTCAGATGTGACCATCACCATCACTGATGACGCCCAATGTGCCGCAAATGCAGAGAGCCTGACCTTCACCAGCGAAAATTGGAATATGGCTCAAACCGTGACCGTCTCCGCTGTGGATGATGTCAATTTAGAGGGTGAACATGCTTGCACCATCACCCACGTCGTCAGCAGCGCGGACGAGAACTACGCCAGCATAACCTTAGCAAATATCAGCGGCACAGTGTCTGATGATGAAGTTGCCTCATCTACGGAAGAATTGCTGGACAACGGTGGCTTTGAGGTCGCGGGTATATCTGCGGGTCTCCCGACGAACTGGACGGTTCAGAATCCCAGCGGTGACAAACGTGTTTGCCCGCCAAATATCAACAACCTGTACGGCGGCCTATGCGCGTTCAAATTCACCGGTAGCACTACCGACGCCTCTAAGCTCACACAAAATGTTGACCTGACCGCTCATACTTTCAGCGCGGGAGATGCCTTAACGGTCAGCGCCTATGTCAAGGGAAACAACCCCACAGCAAAAATCAAAGTCACGCTGTTCGTCTATTACACGGGCAACGCGACTCCGTCAAAAACCAATCTGACAATTCGCCGCAATGCTACTTTCACACAACACAGTCTGCCCGTCTACACGTTGAGCAACGGCGATATTAGCCAAATCAAACTCGTGTTCACGCACCAGAGTAGTGCGGGGACACTATGGTTAGATGATGTAAGCCTGATTCACACCATCCCGGCGATTGTGAGTCGCGATGATGCGATGGGCTTGCCCACCGCACCAGAGACACACGACGGCTTCCGCGATAACAACTAACTACTAGGCATTCGTATACAAAAACACCCCCATCCGAGACATCGGACAGGGGTGTTTTGTTGTGCTACTGAGAAATCCGTTTAGTTCTTCAGGAAGCCGCGCAGAACGGTCTGGAGGATGCCGCCGTTCTTGTAATACTCGACTTCTACCGGCGTATCGAGGCGGGCAGTCACCGTGAAGCGCTTCTCACCACTTGCGCCAGCAGCGACGACGGTCAGCTTCGCGCCGGGTTGAATATCGTTATCCAGCCCTTCGATGCGTATGGTCTCGCTGCCATCCAAGCCCAACGATTGCCAACTTTGACCGCCCTCGAACACCAGCGGCAGCACGCCCATCATAGCGAGATTGCTGCGGTGGATGCGCTCAAAGCTCTGGACGATGACGGCCTTGACGCCCAGCAACAACGTGCCTTTGGCCGCCCAGTCACGACTGCTGCCCATGCCATAGTCACGGCCAGCGAAAATCACCAGTTGCGTGTCGGTGACCTGATAACTCATCGCGGCGTCGTAAATCGCCATCTGTTCGCCGGTGGGCAGATATTTGGTATAGCCGCCTTCGACATTGTTCAACATCATATTGCGAATGCGGATGTTGGCGAACGTGCCACGGGTCATCACACGGTCATCACCACGGCGCGTGCCGTAGGTGTTGAAGTCTCTCTTCTCGACGCCATGCTCAATCAGATATTTCCCGGCGGGGCTGTTGGTGGTGATGGTCGCAGCCGGGCTGATGTGGTCGGTGGTGATGCTGTCGCCAAACAATGCCAACACTCGTGCGCCGCTGATGGGCGAAACGCCGGGGGCATTGACGGGCATATTTTGGAAGAACGGCGGCTCGTGAATATAGGTGCTGTCCTCGCCCCACGCATAGACCTGCTCATCGGTGGACGGGATAGCGTTCCACATCGGGTTGCCGTTGTAGACGTTGCCGTACTGCTTGCGGTACATCTCAGCGGTGATATTGCTGGCGACCACATCCAGAACTTCTTTCTGGCTCGGCCAGATGTCGCGCAGATAGACCGGCAAATCGCCCGTGCCATACCCAATCGGCTCGGTCTCAAAGTCGATATCTACCGTGCCAGCCAACGCATACGCCACGACCAGCGGCGGTGATGCGAGGAAGTTGGCCTTCACATCTGGGTTGACGCGCCCGGTGAAGTTGCGGTTGCCGCTGATGACGGCTACGGCCACGAGGTCATTTTCGTGGACGGCGGCGCTGACTTCGGCGGGCAATGGGCCGCTGTTGCCGATACAGGTCGTACAGCCATAACCGACGGTCTGGAAGCCTAATTCATTCAGAAACGGGGTCAATCCGGCTTGGTCGAGATAGGCGGTTACAACCGTGCTACCGGGGGCGAGACTGGTCTTGACGAATGAGCGACGGGTCAGCCCTTTTTCGACGGCCTTCTTCGCGACCAGACCCGCGCCAATCATGACTGACGGGTTACTGGTGTTGGTGCAGCTTGTGATGGCCGCAATCACGACTGAGCCGTGGCCGATTTCGGTGGTGTGACCGTTGACAACACTGCCCTTGCGGGTGAGCGCTTCGCCTTCGAGGGCGTAACCGCGCTTATCGACGGGGGCTTTGAGCGCCTCTTGGAAGGTCGGCTTCATATCGCGCAACAGCACGCGGTCTTGTGGGCGCTGTGGCCCAGCCAACGACGGCTCAACCGTGCTTAAATCAAGTTCGAGCGAATCGGTGAAGATCAGTTCTGGGCTGTCATCGGTGCGGAACAAGCCTTGCGCCTTGCTGTAGGCTTCGACCAACGCCACCACAGACTCATCGCGCCCGGTGCGGCGCAGGTAATTGAGCGCCTCTTCGTCTACCGGGAAGAAACCCATCGTCGCGCCGTACTCAGGAGCCATATTCGCAATCGTCGCACGGTCAGGCAAGCTGAGTTTGCTTAGGCCAGCGCCATAGAACTCGACGAATTTATCGACCACACCCCTCTTGCGGAGCATCTGTGTGACCATCAACACGAGGTCGGTGGCTGTCGCACCTTCACGCAGTTGACCGGTCAGTTTGAAGCCGATAACTTCTGGCATCAGCATATAAATCGGCTGACCGAGCATCGCGGCTTCGGCCTCGATACCACCAACGCCCCAGCCGAGGACGCCCAGACCATTAATCATGGTGGTATGGCTGTCCGTGCCGACCACGGTATCGGGATACGCCACGCCGTCGGCGTTCTGCAAGACGACCTTCGCCAAGTATTCAATGTTGACTTGGTGAATGATGCCGGTGGCTGGCGGGACAACGCGGAAATTGCGGAAGGCTTTTTGCCCCCAGTGCAGGAATTCATAACGTTCAAGGTTGCGCTCGAACTCAAACTCGGCGTTGATTTTCAGCGCGTCTGATGAGCCGAAGGCGTCCACTTGTACGGAGTGGTCAATCACGAGATCAACCGGGATAATCGGGTTGATTTTGGCCGGATCGCCGCCCATACGAACCATAGCAGAGCGCAAAGCAGCGAGGTCTACCACGCACGGCACGCCGGTGAAGTCTTGTAAAACGACGCGGGCGGGCTTGAAGGGGATTTCGGAGCGCTCGGTGGCTTTGGGATCCCAAGCGGCGATGTTCTTGACATCTTTTTCGCTCACCTCGTAATTATCGAGGTTGCGGAGGGCGTTTTCCAGCAGGATTTTGATGCTGAGGGGCAGTCGGTCTATCTGTCCGATGCCCAGTTCTTGAAGCTGCGAGAGTCGATAATATACGACTTCTTGCTCGCCCACCTTGAGGGTGCTGCGCGCACCGAACGCATCGAGTTTATTTGCCATGGGGGTCTCCCTTTGGGTTTACCGCCGATCACTCTTTTATTTTACCAGAAAAGCGCCGTAAAGCCCCTACCTTTAGGTATGGGGATATAAGGCGTAAAAAACTATTTTTTTGAGGGAAAATCGATTATAATGAGAGTATCAAGGGTTGAAGCATGGCTAACGCGACCACGCATCTCAGAACATTCAAATATCGTCTGTACCCGACATCCGCACAGGAACGCAACCTATTCCGTGTGCTAATGTGCGCCCGCAACCTGTACAACATGGCATTGGCCGAACGCAAACACGCCTATCAGATCGAAGGCCGTAGCGTCAAGTTGGCTGACCTCGAACAACTGGCAAAACGCTATCGCGCCATGTTTCCCTACGCGATGCAGATGTTCAGTCAGACCGCACAGAGTGTCGTGAAACAGGTCGATACCGCGTTTCAAGGGTTCTTTCGGCGCGTCAAAGCCGGTCAGACGCCGGGCTATCCCCGTTTCAAAAACGCTATGGGTTTCAACAGTTTTGAGTTCAAGCAATATGGTAGTGGTGCAAAGCGAGTCGTGGGTATGGATGTCGGCATTTCTGCCCTGCTGACCACCTCGGACGGTGAGAAAGTCGCCAACCCAAACTACTATCATGCGGGACAAATCACGCTTCGCATTTTGCAACGCAAACTGGCGCGAGCCAAGCGCGGCAGCAAGAATCGACGCAAAATAGTGCGCGCTGTTCAGCGCCAGCACGAACATGTTGCCAACCAGCGCAGAGGCTATCTGCACAAACTCAGCACCCAACTGGTGCAAACCTATGACGGTATCGCGCTGGAAAATCTGCGCGTGCGTAACATGGTTCGTAACCACCACCTCAGCAAGAGTATCCTCGATAGCGGCTGGACAATTTTCAAAGATATGCTCACGTACAAGGCTGAAAGCGCCGGGCGTAAGATGTTCTTTGTTAATCCTGCCTACACACCGAAGCAATGCTCTAACTGCGGTTCAATTTTTGAGGGGATGACACTCGCCACACGATGGATCACTTGCAATTGTGGCCTCTCATTGGATCGAGACCATAACGCGGCCATAAACATTTTGAAAAAGAGCGGGTGGGACGCACCCGTGCCGGATAACGTAGAGCGCAGTCACGGCTCATGCGTCCGTCAGAGGCCCCCGCCTTTAGGCGTGGGGAGCGTCACAATGAAGTTTCATTAACGGTAATAAATTCATGGATGACAATCTCAACCACCTACACCAACGAATCCAGCAACTCGAACGTATCGAGGCCGAATATCATCAACTACGCCTACGAGAGGCGATGGATTATGAATTCCGCGAAAAACTGAAAATCTTAAACGAGATCAATGTTGAATTGGGCGTTGTTGAATCGTTCGATGAGTTGTGTCGGCTGGCCGTCACGCTGGGCATGGCACGTCTGGGGTTTGAACGCCTGAGTTTATGGTTCCTAAACACCCAGAGCAATAAAATGGTTGGGACATACGGAGTTGATGAACAAGGCGAAATACGCGACGAACGTTCCTCAAGCTGGACATTTGAAAACACGCCGCTAATTAATTTTTTGCATGGGCATAAAGACCCTATCATCAATCAAGATGACATGCCCATTTACAATAATCAGTCCGAAATCATCGGTCAGGGCTGGCATATCTCCGTCCCACTGCTGTATCAAGGCGGATTCATCGGCTATATGACCGCAGATAATTATCTGACCCAAGCACCGATAAAAAATTACCAACCAGAACTACTGCGCCTGTATGGGATGACCATTGGACATCTGGCCGCCCATCAGCGCGATCAAGAAGTTTCTAAAGCGTTATCAGACGCCGTTCGGCTGAAACAAGAGCGCCTCGGGGTGTTGGAAACCTTCATCACCCATGTCGGACATGACTTCCGCACGCCACTGACGATTATCGGCACAGATACCTACTTGCTTAACAAATCGAAAGATGAGGGGCGCAAGGCGGAAATTGTAAAAAGCATTCACGGTCAGGTGATGTATATCAATCGCGTCATCAACCAAATGCTTGATGTGGTCAGGGTAGAAGGCGGTGTCGAATTTGTGCCGACGCCCGTCGAAGTGAGCATGATCGTCTATCAAGCCGTACAATCGGTGGAATCGCTGGCGGCGCAAAAGCACATCACCTGCACCATCCAAACCGGCATCTCAGGGGTCATCCACGCCGATATGGAATGGTTAGTACGTGCTTTGGTCGAAATCATCGAAAATGCCATCCAATATACGGCTGAGGGCGGGCGTGTTAGCATTGAGTTGTCGGATAATGGTGAAGAGGTCGGCATCCGCGTAAAAGACACCGGCATCGGGATTGCCAAAGAACACCTCGATAAGATTTTCGATCACCTCTACCGGATTGACCAAGCCCGTTCACAGCAAGGCGTCGGGCTTGGCCTGACCTTAGCCAAGCAAATTGTAGAGGCGCACGGCGGGCGCATCAGCGTCGAAAGTGCGCTGGGGCAAGGCAGCACGTTTACCATCAACCTCCCACGCTAAATCTCCCTCACATCAAATCGCGCAGATTCACGCCGACCAATGTGGCGACCAGTTTCAGCGTGGCGATAGGGTCGGGCTTGGGGTCTGACCACAACACATCCGGCGACAGGGCAAACTTGGACAGCAAACCGGACGTAATCCGCCCCTCAGAATCCAATACTCGACGGCGGTAGAGCGCGTTTTCGCCCAATTCATAGACATCCGCGATTCGACGTTCGGGGTCAATCAGCCAATATTCGCGCACCCCGCCCTGCTCATACTCACGAAATTTAATCCCATAATCCCGCTCGATACTTTCCGGCGAGACGACTTCAATCACGATGTCGGCTGCACCCTCCAGATACGTCGGTTTGATACGGTCAAGATGCTCATTCAACACAACCAACACATCCGGCTCACGGGCGGATAATTCCGGCGAAAGACGCTGGACAAAAAACGTCAGGATGACCGCCCCCAGACCGCCTAAATCGCTCATGTCTTTCAAAATTTTCAACAAAAATGCTTTCACCTCTAACAATGAAATCGCGCTAGTATTTATCCTTTCCACCCTACCATCCGGCAACCATTCTGCATGATAACCGTCAAACACGGCCAGAAATTCCTCAAACGTATACCGCCGGTCAAGGGATGGATGAAAGGTCACTAATGAGGGATGATCTGTGAGGGTCATAGCGTCAAGCCTTGCTTAGGATATGACCAGTATAACACCCAATGCCGGGACGGGCGTTGGGTGTCCTGTTATGGAATGAATCTACAGATTTATGGTGCGACACGGCTGCCATCGGATAAGTTAATCGCGTTGACGCCCCAATCAAATGTTAGCAGCAATTGGCCGCCGTCGATGTCCCATGTTGCGCTGTGCGAATCTTTCAGCCACAAGCCGCGTGGTTGAACCGACGGATTGACCGGATATTGTGCGCCCGCCTGGGTGTTGAACAAGGTCGCCTCGGTATCGCTGACCCACCATAGATACTGATTATCGGGACTCCACGACAAGAACCAGCCGTAATAGGTGTGCGGGAACTGTGCCAAACGATTCCCCGTCTCGATGTCATATACGCTCATCAGATAGGTCTGGACATATACCCCGACGCGCTTTTGCTCAAATTGCGAGACGGCCACATACCGACAGTCCGGCGAGAATCGCACATAGTCAATATCGGCGTTGGACTCACCCAGCGGCACGCCGACCTGTCTCACGTTGTCGAAAACCTCTAATGGATTGGCCGAGACGCGCACGGTATAGCGATATTCGCAGTGAGATTTGGGGTAAGAGGTATAGTCCGTCCCAGATACTTCGAGCGCCTCTGTGGGCGATTCTGGCGCACTAGATTGGCGAGTCGCTAAGTTGACCATTAAGACCGATTCACCCACCGTGATAAATTGAATTGTGGCGGCGGACTCCGCCGAGTCTGTCCCGTCGTCAAATTTCACAACTTGGCCGTAATAGGCCAGCCCAAGCGTATTCACGCTATAGCTGGATTGATTGTCCGGCATCAGCGCCGTGGTATCCCACACCTCAAGCACCGGCGGCTGGTTAGCGGACTGACCAATCAACGCGAAAAAACGGGCGTCCTCAGAGAAGAACTGAAAATGAATCCCGTAATAAGACTGTTTTGATTGTGTTTTGAAGTCGTGGGATAGGCCGCTAACCGTGTCATACCATCTGCCGCGCTGGGTCGCTACATCGTATACCGATACACGCCCACCATCGTGGCTGAGTTTGAAATACGCGGTGACTCCCTCCACGCCGGACGGATAAAATCCGGTCTGTTCGCCATTGGTCACGTTATAACGTGTGACCGCGTGACCGACGCCCACCAAGACGAGGTAGATTTCGCGAGTCGGAGCGTTTTCACCCCAGACGACATCTAGGTCGATAGCGCGATTATTACGCTGCGGCTTCATATTCACCGAGGTCAGATAGTTGATGACCTCGCCAGAAAAATCGATGCGCGTCCGACTGGGAACGTCATATAGAAACAGCCAGCCGTCTCTATCCTCAGCCAGATAAACCAACCCATCCGGCGATTGGCTGAGGATATACGAGTTGTCCGGCAACCGTTGAGATTGCGCCTGAACTGGCTGGGAATGTGCGGATAAGAAAAGAATAATCAACAGGGAGACTATCAAACGGCGCATGATGACGCATCCTCTAGGAAAAAAGGGCTACTACCTCTCTATTCTGAACCGTTAGGGATGCGGAACCAAAACGCTCGCCCTACCGCTGATGGACGCGCCCTCCACGACTGCTCTATTGTGAAATGACGACAGCCCTACGCATAGCGGATACAGTGCTGTGTCCCTACACCTCTGACAAAATCGCGGGTAATGCTCTAACGCACGGTGATGATGACATTGCCCTTTTTGCGCCCTGTTTCAACGTAGCGGTGAGCATCGGCAATCTGTTCTAGTGGATAGCGCTTGTCGATGAACGCCTTGAGTTTCCCCGCCTCAATCAACCCCCTGAGAAAAACCAAATCCTCAAGTTTTGGTTTTGCCACCGCCAATAAAACTTTTTTACTGCTCGTCATCGAAGTCCACCAGCCTCGGAGCGCCCGCACCAGTGAAACGTTTGCGATAACATAGCAGCCATGTTGTTTTAACGAGGTTAAACTGTTTGAAAATGGACTTTTGCCCGCTATATCGAGAATAAAATCATATCTCTCACCATTTTGAGTGAAATCTTGTTGCGCGTAATCAATCACATGGTCAGCGCCGATTGCGCGTAACATATCCAATTTGTCGGCGCTGTCCACAGCGGTGACTTCCGCCTCGAAATACTTGGCGAGTTGCACGGCAAAAACACCGATTGTCCCGCCTGCGCCATTAATGAGAATTTTTTGCCCGCGTTGAATCTGGCCTTGCCTCAGAAAGTTTAGCGCCTCAATTCCGCCAACCGGAACGGCAGCCGCCTCTTCATAAGTCATATTCGTTGGTTTGAGGGTCAACAGCCCATCCTGTTTGGGGTCTTCAAGCAGACATTTATAGTCTACATAAGACCCCATCTCCACAAAACCAGTCGCTGCGAAAACTTGATCGCCGGTTTTGAAACGGGTTACGTCTTTGCCGATTGCTTCAATCTCGCCGGCCAATTCCATCCCGAGGATGGTGATTCTCTGGGGTGTTCTGAGGCCGACATAAGCGCGTATCAGCCACCGATACCAAAAAGACCCCCTGAGACCCCTCATTTCACAGTCGCCGGATGTCGCGGTTGTCGCATGAATCCTGATGAGGACTTGCTTATCCGTGGGGGTGGGTTTTTCAACCTCTTTAAGCTGAAGGACATCCGGCGACCCATATTTTGTCCAGATAATCGCTTTCATGACTCGTCCTTTTCCAGCGGATCGAGAATCCGAAATTCATTGGGCGGGCAAGCCTCTCCCCTACGAAATGTCTGGTGATGTGCGGTTTATCCACAGTCATTGATTGTCCGGTAGGGGCGCACCCATGTGTGCGCCCATGTTGCGCTACTAATTCATCCTTCTATGATTTTAGGCGTGTTCTCAGGCCACGGTGATGATGACGTTGCCCTTTTTACGCCCAGTATCGACATAGCGGTGAGCATCGGCAATCTGCGCGAGGGTATAGCGCTTGTCGATGACCGCCTTGAGTTTACCCGCCTCAAAAGCCTCTTTGAGCGTGGTCAGGGTTTCGCGGTTCTGCATCAGGCCAGCCGTCGCAAACTTGGCCTTCTTGCTCCCAAACATAGAACTAATGAGTCCCCAGAGCATCCCCAAGGTCGGGACGGTGGTCAGATACAGGCCGTTCTTGGTCAGCGCCTTTTTGCACGCGCCGAAAGAATTTTTGCCCACCGCATCGAAAATCACATCATAGGTTTGACCGGTCTTTGTGAAATCGGTCTTGGTATAGTCAATCACATGATCAGCGCCCAATGACTTGACCAATTCGACGTTCGCGCCGCTGCACACGCCCGTGACTTCCGCGCCGTAATGCTTGGCAAGCTGCACCCCATACGCCCCCACCGCGCCGGAAGCGCCGTTAATGAGGACTTTTTGGCCGGGCTTGACCTTCGCCACATCTTGGAGGAACGTGCGTGCGGTTGCAGCCCCGTCCAACACGCCCACCATTTCTTCATAGCTGGCGTTGGTCGCTTTGAACGTTATCGGATTTTTCTCTGGAACACAGATATACTCTGCATGAGCGCCAAAAACGTTTGGCTCCATCCCAAATACTGAGTCCCCTTGCTTGAAAACGGTGACATCCTTGCCGACAGCTTCAACCACGCCCGAAAATTCCGTCCCTTGTTTAGGATTACGAGGTTTGGTCAGCCCGTAAATCAAGCGGACGATAAACGGGTCGGCTTTACGGAAGGCGCAATCGGATGGCCCGACGACTCCAGCATGAACTTTGATGAGGATTTCGTTTTCCTTGGGGGTCGGTTTTTCGACATCGACGAGTTTAAGGACTTCCGGCCCGCCGTATTGGGTGACATGAATGGCTTTCATGGGGGTTTTCTCCTGAATGGTTGCCGCTTGAGCAACAGTTACTGAGCGACTGTGATGACGACTTTTCCACGGACATGACCTTCTTCAAAGTATCGGAAGGCAACCGGTATATCCTTGAACGCATAGGTTTTGTCAATAACGGGCATGATATCACCCGCTTCAAGAAAATCTTTCATAACCATCAAATCTTTTTGGTTGACTTGCATCATTAGAACACCCAAGTGCTGTTGACTTCTCCGCGAGAGCCACGTCCCAACGAAGAAAGCTTGAAAGATGGCGGAGACCGTCCCCCCCACCACCAAATATGTGCCGGTGGGGGTTAACGAGCGCTGATAGTGAAAAATGGAGCGGCGCGCTACCATATCCAAAATCAGGTCATATTTTTGCCCATTTTGGGTGAAATCCGCTTGGTCGTAATCCATCACATGGTCAGCGCCAATTGAGCGCACCATCGCTAACTTGCCCGCGCTGTCTACGCCAGTCACGTCTGCGCCCAACGATTTAGCAAGCTGCACGGCAAACGTCCCAACCCCGCCGCCCGCGCCGTTAATCAAGACCTTTTGCCCGGCCTGAACCCTATTATTCACGCCTTGCAGGGCGATACACCCCACCGAGGTCGCAGCGGCGGCTTGTTCAAAGGTCAGATTGACGGGTTTCAGCGCCAAAAACGATTCCGACACACAGACATACTCAGCAAACGCGCCAAACCCGCCCTCAGTCAAATCGCCATACACCTCATCGCCGACCTGAAATCCAGTCACGTTTTTACCGACAGACTCCACCCGCCCCGCAAAGTCAGACCCCAAAATCTTGTATTGAGGCTTTCTGATTCCTGCGAGGCGGATTAAGAATGTGCCTCTTAACTGGTCAATATCCGCAGCCGTGATGGACGTGGCATAGATTTTCACCAAAACTTGGTCATCTGTGGGAGTCGGTTTTTCGACCTCCTCAAGGTGAAGCACATCTGGCGAGCCGTATTGAGTGTAGACGATGGCTTTCATGATGTCCTTGAGGTAGGCGACGTGATGTGAATAGGACTTACTGAGCGACGGTGACGATGACCTTACCGCGTGCGCGAGAAGTTTCGAGATAGCGAAGCGCATCGGCGGTTTGGGCTAACGAGTAGCATTTGTCGATGACCGACTTTATTTTGCCCGATGCCATCAAGTCTGCGAGGACTTTCATATCCTCTTGAATGATATTCGCCATCAGCGCGGTAACTTTTTGCTTGCCCCAGCCACCGAACAGCAGCACTTGGAACAGTTTAGGCATGGTTGAAAACCCTGCGACCACGCATTTCCCCTCAGGGGTCAAGGCACGACGATAGGCGGAAATCGAGTGATTCGCCACGTTATCCAAAATTAGGTCGTATTTTTGCCCATTCTTGGTGAAGTTTTCCCGCGTGTAATCAATCACAAGGTCTGCGCCCAATGAGCGCACCAAATCGAGATTCCGCGTGCTAGAGACGGCGGTCACTTTTGCGCCCATCGACTTGGCAATCTGGACGGCGTATGTCCCGATGCCGCCGGACGCGCCGTTAATCAGGACATGCTGACCGGCTTGCAAATTTCCACTGGTTCGCAGTCCTTGTAACGCGGTGATTCCGGCCACAGGGATAGCAGCTGCATCCTCAAAAGAGATGTTAGCCGGTTTCAAGACCAAATGCTTCTCGTGGGCGATGGCATACTCGGCAAACCCGCCAGAACCGATGTCGCCAAACACCTCATCCCCGACGCGAAATTGGGTTACAGCCTTGCCGACGGCCTCTATCCGCCCAGCGATGTCTGCACCGAGGCGCGGATTTTTCGGCTTTAACCAACCATCGCTCATACGCACCAAAAATGGGGCGGCTCTCATGCGATGCCAGTCCAGCGGATTGGCAGAAGCGGCGACGATTTTGACCAGTATCTCGTCATCTTTCGGTGTCGGTTTTTCGACATCAATCAACTTGAGGACATCCGGTGAACCGTATTGGGCGAAGTGAATGACTTTCATTAGATTTTCTCCTTATGTTTCTGTTTTAAGCAGTTACGCTCGAATGACTACGCAGCATGACAATTCCTACCCATGTAAACCACACGATGAAGCCCAGTCCAAAGATTGATGCGGCATCATGAAGCACTGGCAGGACTGTCACGATGCCCGCCGCACCGATGATCACGCCGAGATAGTTCAATAGTCTCGGAAGTCCACCACCCCGTAAGGCTGCCAAACTGACCAATAAAACCCATACGCCGCCGGTCAGTTCAATCCCACCACCGAGCGCTGTCTCTACAGCGGATAGCGTTATCCAAACCGTTGACGCTTGGGCGGGGTCTGTCGCATATAGGTTGGTCACGACGCCCACATCTAGCACAAACAGCATCCCACTGGCGATAATTAAACCAGCCCAAATCAACCCAAAGACAGTAGCATTCTGCATGAGCGCGGGTGTTTTGGCCTTCAAACGCTCGTGTAATCCGAGGGACAATGGAACCATAAACACGCCTGCCACGAGATAGATGATGATGTGCCAGACGATCATCAGGGTCTGATTTGCGGCAAGGAAGGCCAAATATTCATCAGCGGTGGCATCTATGATGGGAGACAGCAAGGTAGCAATCATGCCAAACCCAATGATATAGGCCGCTGCATTGATGAGCGCGGCATAGCCGCCCGACTTCTGATAGCTGTTCATTCTCATTCCTTTTCCTCAATGACTCCGATATACGCTTGTCAACCTGCTACTAATCCGTCTCATCAGCGATACAACGTATCACAGAGACCAGCGGCATCCCCAAATCGCGCACTTTTTTGAGTAAACCGTGTAATGCTGCTTGATCGACCACAGCGCCGGTTAACACCGTGTCGCCATTCGCCTCTAGTGTGATGGTCAAACCCTCAAACCAATCTGACCATGAGTCCCCCAGATGTCCGTTGAGCCGGATTTGGTAAATCGGGTATTGGCTTGATTCAATTTCTGGGTTGGGTGTATTTGACATTACCTGTACCTGTTGAGACTGGTCACGTCTGCGCCAATTTGCTCAAGCTATATGCAGCATAGCCTCTGTACAGTGGGGTCGTATAGCTACTTAAGTATCGTCCGAGGTATTGTTCTGTAAAAACAAAAGTGCGCTGACGATATATCATCGTCAGCGCACTTGTATCTATCTAACCGAGACTTTCCAGCGCGTTAAAAGCCCTGTGACTGATACGCCACGCCCAGAAACTGTACCGCATCTGGGAGGAGCGCGGCAGCCGCGTCTGAATCTTGTTTCAGTTGGGAGAGCAGAAACGCCGTGGTGAAGTGGTTAATCAAATCATGAGCGCGATTCATATCCCATACGGGGTCAGAACACGCCACAGAGAATCCGATGTCTTGATACCACGGCAGCGCCTCGCATGTGCTGGCGAAAATCATGTGTTCGGCGTTCTCAAATGTGACTATCGCCTTCGTTGTGCTGGAAACGTGTTCATAGGTCATCGCCGTCCCCCAGAGGTACGGCGTGCCAGTATCGCGTGAGCCACCGATTGCCATGACCGGTACGGTGATTTCGGCCAATCCCGCTTGGTCAAACAGATAAGCATCACCGGCCATCGGGACAACCGCGTCCACACGGGCGTCATCAAACACCGACCATAATTCGGTTGGGATGGCGTCGAGTCCGGCAAAGGCGGTCATGTCCGCTAGAAATGGGATAAATGAATCACACAGCCAGCCGTCAGGGTCACTGGCTTGACGGGCGGCGTCGCAACGTGCTTCATAAGCGGGGATGTCTAACTTTGCGCCCGCGGTCGCAAGCGCGGTGTAGCCGCCATGCGA
>DAOTTP010000190.1:0-5041 GCA_034437835.1 Anaerolineae bacterium
AACTAGCATAATGCACATCATTGGGGATTTTCGTAGGGGCGAGGCTTGCCCGCCCGCTATTTGAGATGACATAAACGCTGGTTGTAATCATGCTGTTTTTGTTTCAGCTCTCCATAAGAAATGTCCAAAATTGCTTCAAAGGCTTATTATATGACGCTTTTTCGACGGATTTTTTCAAATTAACAGGTGCGGCGACCAATCCAGAATTGGCCGTCGCGCACCTGTTGACCGGCGCACGCCCCGGCGCGGTCAGCGCAACCCGTGATTTAGAGCGCTGGGCGATTGAGTAATAACCCTATTTCATCATCTGTTCGGCCATGCGGAGTTGCAAGGCGCGTGGGGCGAGGCGCAGTAGCCAAATCATGAAGGCGTTGCTCAATCCGGTTACAAAACTACGGCGGCGCTTGAGCATCGCGTCGATGCCCTGCTTGACCACCACCTCAGAGGTCATCATCGACATGCGCTGAAAAAAGGTCGGTTTTTGACCAGAAATATCCAGAAATTCGGTCTTGGTTACGCCGGGGGAGACGCATGTCACGCTCACGCCGGTATTTTTCAATTCATACGCCAGCGCATCGCTGAAATCCAGCACATAGCTCTTGGTGGCGCTATAGGTGCTATACAGCGGGGTTGGAGAATACCCGCCGATGGACGACACATTCAGGATATAGCCATGATTGCGCACCCGCATGTCTTTTGCGTACAGATGAGTCAAGTGTGTCAGCGTGACGATGTTCAGCGCCAACATCTCGCGATTACGTTCCCATTCTTGCTGGACGAACTCGCCAAAAACCCCAAACCCTGCATTATTGACCAAAATATCGACGCTCAGGTTAGCCGCCTTCACGCGGTCATATAACGTCTGGGCGGCGTCCGGTTGACCGAGGTCAAGCGCGATGACCTCTACCCCAACATTGTGCTTGGTGCGTAATTCAGTGGCGAGGGTTTGCATCCGGTCTTCGCGGCGGGCGACCAAAATGAGATTGCAGCCGTGCGCGGCCAATTGGCGGGCGAAATCTGAACCGAGGCCGCTGCTGGCTCCGGTGATGAGGGCGCGTTGTCCTTGAATGGTGGTCATGAGGCGAGAATCCTTGTTTTAGAAATCATTCTCATCATTTTATATGAATGTGAATTCATATTCAAGTTGTAAATATTTCCTCATGATTTCGCATCGGCGGATGCCGAAATCGAGGACAACGCAGGCGTTGTCCTCATAAAACCGATTTACACCCCGCCGTAGCGCCAAATCCCGCCGGTCATGGTGGCGACGATGCTGGTTTCCAACAATTCCTCGTGCGGGATGTTATAAATATCCGCGCCCAAGACCACCAAATCCGCCAGATAGCCCGGACGTAGCGCCCCTAGCCGGTCTTCCATGCCCGCCGCATACGCGGGGCCGAGCGTATAACCGCGAATCGTCTCGTCCATCGTCAGACGATTTTCGGGATACCACCCATCCACCCCCGGACGCCCATCCGCCTTGCGACGTGCGACGGCGGCATAAATCCCCTCTAGAGGTTTGAAGGTATCAATCGGGCTGTCGCTACCGAACGCGACCCGTGCGCCGAGGTCAAGTTGAATACGCGGGTTATAGGCCAGATTACAGCGGGCGCCCCAATAATCTTGGTTGGCCGGATAATCCGACGTGGCGTGAATCGGTTGCATTGACGCGATGATATTCAGCTTCGCCAAGCGCCCGACATCCTCTGGGTGGATGATTTGGACGTGTTCGATCCGGTGGCGACGTTGTTCTGGTAGTTCGCCGCGCTCCAGTTCTTCCATCCGTACACGCTCGAATACATCCAAGACCGTCCGCACGGCGGCGTCGCCAATCGCGTGGATGGTGGTCGGCAACCCGTTTTTGCTAGCTTTGCTGGCCTGTTCGTACATTTCCACGCCGGATTTGACGATGATTCCGAGGTTGTCGGGTTCGCCAATATACGGTTCTAGCATGTGGGCGGTGCGCGGGCCGAGCGCCCCATCCGCGAACATCTTCAACGCGCCAATCCGTAGCCAATCATCCCCGAATCCGAATCGCAAACCAGAGCTGATGGCCGCGTCGATAAACGGGTCGTTAATCTGCTTGAGGGCGCGGAGATGAAGTTGGTCGCGTGATTTCAAAAGCTGTAAGGCGCGGAGGCAATCTGAGCCGTCAAAATCGTGGAATCCGGTCAAGCCGGATGCCAACGCCAAGCCTTGCGCCTCGTGCATCATCTCAGCGATGGCTTCCAACGAATCAGCGGGGATGTGGCGCGTGATGAGCATTCCCGCCGTCTCGTACAACATCCCGTCCGGCTCACCCTCAGCATCGCGCCCAATTTTGCCGCCGTCAGGGTCGGGTGTATCGCGGGTGATTCCGCAGATTTCCAACGCCTTGCTGTTGACCCAAAATGCGTGAGCGCTCTTGCTACGCAGATAGACCGGGTGATAGGGCGAGACGTCGTCTAGGTCGTAGCGATTGGGGAATTTGCGATCCGGCCATAGATCTTGATACCAGCCGTAGCCAATCACCCAAGCGCCGTGAGGCAGACGGCGGGCGCGTTCTGCCACACGCTCCACCGCAATCTGTTTATCGGGGATTTCAAAGACATCAACCTCGCGCAAAATACGGGCTGTCCACATCCAATGCAGATGGGCGTCGGTCAATCCGGGGATGACCAGCCGCCCGCCGAGGTTATCGCGGCGGGTGTCGGCGCTGGCGAGGTCGAGCATGTCATTGTCGTTGCCGAACGCGACCACCCGCCCGCCGCTGATGGCAATGGCTGGGACGCGGGGCAAATCGGTGTCGTGTGTGACGATTCTGCCGTTGAATAAAATATGGTCAATCATAAAGGCGAGTCCTGAGTTTTGAGTGATGACGCTTGAGTGTAACCCAAATCTCAGGACTCGTCCCCGTCCATCCGTCCATCTAGCGCGAGGCTGGGTCTAGCGACGAGAAATATTGGCGCACCACATCGCGCAGACCCAACGGGATATAGTCGGACTCCAGCGCACGGGTGGCCGAGTCAGAATAATCGCTGAATACTTGGCTGTACGGCACAACCGATTGCCCAAACGGGTTGTCTTGGAAATCGCCCTCATCCGTCGGTAGTTCGCCGGGGTCAGCGGCTAGTTCAATCTGACCATCACCCGTGCCTTCTACGCTGTAACGCGGGGCGAAAATCGCCTCATATTCGGCCTCACCGCGCCCGTCAGGGTTGTTGTCTGGCTGCTCAAGATTAGGGTTGCGCGTTTGCAAGCGCTCGGTGGCATCCTGATTTAGCGTCGTCGCACCATCGCCAGCGCCATCCCCACCCAACCCTTGCTGCCCTGTGATGGATTGGCTGCTCTGTTGGCTGCCGAGTTCCGCGCTATCCCCTTCACCCAGTCCGGGCGTATCGCCGTCGCCGGGTTCTGTGCCAGTTTCGCTGCCCTGACCGTCACCGGGGTTGCCTTGTTCGCCTTCGCCGGGTTTTTCGCCCTCACCACTCTGTGGCGGCTCTTGGCTCTCAGAGTCGGCCTGCTCTGCGGCGTCCTGTTGGGCTTGGTTGGCGGCCTGAGCATTGGTCTGCAATTGCTCAAGCTGGCTTTCAGACCGTTCCCCGCGCTCAGGCCGACCTTCCATCGCCCGCTTCAATGCCTCTTGCGCGGCTTGAGTATCCCCATCACGGAGCGCGTCTGCGGCATCCTGTAAGGCTTGGGCGGTCTGCGGGTCAGTGGACTCCAGCGCTTGGGCGGCCTGTTCCAGCGAATCGGCGGCCTGCGACATCTGCTCTTGGGACATCTGAGGGATGCCTTGTTGCATTTGCTGCATG
Source organism: Anaerolineae bacterium (assembly GCA_034437835.1). GTDB lineage: Bacteria > Chloroflexota > Anaerolineae > Aggregatilineales > Phototrophicaceae > Flexicrinis. Next base: position 3,795 of record DAOTTP010000190.1, read on the forward strand.
GCCTGTTCCAGCGATTCCGCCCCGGCGGCCTGTTCGTTGGGCATCCCACGCTGCATCGCGCTCAGAGCCTCTTGATTGGCCTGCTCTTGCTGAGTCATCTGCTCGCGCACGCTCTCGGCGGCATCGTTGAGTTGATTCTCGATTTCGCTCAAGCTGGCGAACGCTTCATCCATCGACACATTCGGGTCACGGAGGGTTTCAAGTTGGGTTTCTAGCGCCTCTAAGAGCGGCTGGCGCTGTTCGTCCGTCAGATTGGGGTCTTGGGCGATATCGCGCAAGATTTCCTCAACCGCCTCAACGCTGGTATCAATCGCGGCGCGCTGACGGGTGATTTCATCTGGCCTCGAGACGGCGGGCGGCAGCAGCAAGAGCATCAATAATGCGGCGGCTAAGGCCAGCACAATCAGCCATTCACGCACCTCCACCCGCAGCGGGATGTCTTTTTCTGGCGTCAAAGAAAGGGCGACGCTTTGGGCGTCCGCCAACTGGAGGGCAGTCAGGTCGGGGTCGCCATGAATCGTCCCGTCCATCAACTCAAGCGCGGTGGACAGGCGTTCTTTCAGCCCGAAATAGCGGTCAAAACGGCGGGCGACGTGAATCAGTGGACGCGGGCGCAGCCATATCATCCCGAACAGCACCAGCATCCCAATCAAGCAGGCCGCAACCGTCAGCGCAAGATTGACCGAATCCGGCAGGCCGGGATAGAACCGCGAGAAACCGACTATCGCAATCCCAATCAACAGGCCGGGGATGACTGTGCGCGGTAGCCAAGTGAGGACGACTCCCCATTGGCGGCGGCGTTCCCATTGTTGGACGAGCGTGATGAGTGGTGCGGTTGCAGTGGTCATGGGCTAGAGTCCTTTACTCCAATAAACGAGACCCAGTTCTATGGTTTTTCTTAGCCAAATCTCAAACTGCTGCTTGAGTAATTCTTCTGAGTCTTTATAGGTGAAGCTAAATGGCGCATCGCAGATGGCCTCCAATTCCCCCCAAACAGTCACTTCTTCAGCGCTATCTTTGCGCGTGCCAAATGCTGAAACAACCATGACCCCAACCGGGTCGTGACCTACCTCATGCAGAGAAAAAATCAGGTCGGTCATTGTCCCGTTCACACGGATTCTGAATTTTAGCCATGCGCGATAGCCCGACCAATACGGTGTATAGAAAAGTTTGTCAGCTACCGCTATCACCTGCTGACGGTAAAAATGACTTTGCTCTCCATCACGCGGCGACTCGCTGAAAACAAT
>DAOTTP010000191.1:0-3303 GCA_034437835.1 Anaerolineae bacterium
ATTGAATATCAACACATCAAACCGGGTCGTGGCTCCGCGACCATCCGCGTCAAGGTGCGTAACCTCCGCAGCGGTTCGATTGTTGAGTTGACCTACCCGTCCGGCAACACCATCCAAGACATCCGCCTCGACAATACCGAGGTCGAATATCTGTATGATGATGGCGCATTCCTCAACTTCATTGATAACAGCACCTTTGAACAGCCGCAACTCCGTAAGGATGTGTTCGGCGATGATTTCACTTATTTGACCCCCGGCATGGTCATCCGTTTGAGCAGCTATGAGGGCGAAATCCTTGATTATGAGCTGCCTTCAACCGTTGATATGAAGGTCATTGAGAGCGAATTTGCCATCGCGGGCGACACCGCCAATAATCCGACCAAGAAAGTTACGATTGAGTCCGGGCGGATTGTGCGTGTGCCGATGTTCGTGAATGTGGATGATGTCATCCGCGTCAAAACTGAAGACGGAAGCTATATGACTCGTGTCTAAATAGACACGTAGCCGCAATCGGTTCAGCCCCCGTTTTCTTGAATTTGCGCCAGACGGCGGCCCCTGTCCCATACGCGGCAGGGGCGCTTTTTGTTTTGCGTTGGGTCAGTAGTGGTGCAAGCCTTATACAAGGAGAAACATGCAGTGACAAACCCCAATAACCCGGTCTATGTCGTCGATTCACAGTTCCGCATCCCCGTGACGGATTCCCCGGCACACATGACCCCTATCCCCGCCTCACGCATGTTCGAGATTAAAAAGGCGTTGGATGGTTATTTGACAAAGGCGGGCAAAGGCGCAGAAGTCTTTGACGCCTCACAAGGGGACGGCGGCGCAAGCCTGCCGGGGACGCCCGCTGAGATTTTGCGCCGTGCGGCAGAACTGCAAATTGAACATGGCACCGGATATGACCAGCCGTTTGGGACGGCTCAGTTCCGCAAAGTCACAGCCGAAAAGTATTGGAAGTTCACACCGGAATCTGGCTTCGGGCCGGAAAACATCGTCTTTGTGCAAGGCGGGCGTGACGGCTTGAACAAAGCGTATCAAGCGATGGTTGCCCTCGGTCACAAGCGCGTCGGCGACCTATTGGTGGTCAGCCGCGTGCCGTGGATCAGCTACAGTTGGGGGCCGTACAGCCTCGGCTTGAACGTTTTGTTGGCGCCGGGTAGCGAGGAAGAGGGCTGGCGCTATACGCCGGAAGGCATCCGCGAGACCGCTAGATTCGCCGAGGCAGGCGGGCGCAAAATCGCCGGTCTGGTCATCACCTCGCCGGATAATCCCACCGGGCGCACGACCTCAATTGAGGAACAAATCGAATTGGCGCACGTCGCGCTGGATAACGGCGTCGCTTATGTCCTGTTCGACTGGATTTATCACTGGGTGACGGATGGCGGCCCTAGCGACATCAATACCGTGTTAGAAGCCTTCACACCTGCCGAGCGCGAACGCCTGATTTTCCTCGACGGCTTGACCAAGAGCCTCGGCGCGTCGAACATCCGTAGCGCTCATATCGTCGCGGGCAAGGAAGTCGTCAAGAACATCGTTGGCACGGCCTCGCACGGCGTCGTCCCCAGCTATTACGCGCAAGCGGTGGCGATTGCCGCCTATGAGGATGATTTCGGCAAGGCAGCTGCCCCGATCATCGAAACCATCAAGCAGAGTCGCCAAATAATGCGTGATGTGCTGGCGACCAAAGATGTCCGCGTCGTGATGGGCGACGGCTATTACGCCTTCATCGACCTGACCAAGTACATTCAGAACGGCAAGACGCCGGATGACAAGCAGTTCACCGACAGCGCCGACCTGTGCGCGTATTTGGGCGCAGAATTCGGCGTGACGGTTGTCCCCGGCGTATATTTCAGCGACTCGGGCAAGAATTGGGCGCGGTTCAGCTATGCCCTGCCGCCGGAAAAGACGGCTAAGGCCATCGCCCGCTTCTTCGAAGGTCTGGATTCGACCCTGAAGTAATCACAGGAATTTGATATGTCAAATGAAGTTTTGCGGGTAGTAAAATCGGTGTTGGGGCATGACATTCGGATTACATTCAAACAATGGGCGCACGCAACCGAGGCACATGACTATATGTCAGGAAACATCGATAAGGTTGTCGAAACATTAAATGACCCGGATAGTGTCATAGGCGGGCGTGAAGGTGAATATCTAGCCATGCGTGCTTATGCCAGCACCAACATTACCCGTAAGACTTCCGTAGTGGTTTACCGTGATGAACCCGATGGTTTTCTAATCACCGCGTTTTTCACGTCCAAACCTCAAAAAGTAGAAGCGAGAGGGGATAAACGATGGTCGCGCTCCCAGTAGACTTTGTACGCCACGTCCTGTCTTTTCCAGCACATCAGGTTTGGACGGAGTACGATGAAGACGCCGATGTGCTTTACATCAGTTTCCGTAAACCACAGAGCGCCAATGACAGCATCATGCAAGAGGATGGCTCGATTTACCATTACGACGACGACAGGCTGGTTGGCATCACAGTTCTAAACGCCTCGAAAAGCCTATCTTCAGAATCCCATTCACCCTAAGTATAAGCTTTCAGATTGGTTTTTCGGGCGGGGCGGGTTTGTCGTTATAATAAGGTCTATCACGGTAAGGAGTTGGCCGCAGATGGATACGACGATTACGATACCTGTCCCGCCCGAACGGGTCGAACGCTACAATCAAGTTTCAGAGTCGGAACGCGCAAAGATTCAAACCGCACTACAGCAAGAGCTAAACGTGCTATTAGATGCGGGTAACGATGATTTGCTTGATTTGATGCGCCTTATCGGGGAACGCGCCCAAGCACGCGGTTTAACGTCGGACATCCTCCAAGATTTATTAAGTTAGAATTGATTTAACCTCTTTATATTTTAACGCGGTAATTTCAGGTATAGTCTCACAAATACAAATTTCTCTATCCAAGTCAGGAGCGTAGTTTATGATTCAGCGGTGGGAATATATGACGTTGGTCTCGCAGGCCAACTACGGGTCACTCAAATATCACATCAACGGGGAACTTAACACACAATTGAAGAACACGCCGCTGCCCACAGTCTTGAATCAGTGCGGCGCACAAGGCTGGGAATTGGTCGGGATGCGCCAACTCACCCCCAACGAGACGCAGTATATCTTCAAGCGGACGGCACGCCCCGCCGGTTTGAACACCTTAGGCAGCTCACCGCAACCCGGCGACGCGGGGAAATAACCCGATGAAACCGATGTCGTTTGACTTCGCCTCACGGCGTTCGATGGTGCTGGCGCAAGGGGGGATGGTGGCCGCCAATAACCCTTTGGCGGCGGAAGCCGGTTTAGATG
>DAOTTP010000192.1:0-15649 GCA_034437835.1 Anaerolineae bacterium
CACCGCGCCGTGGTGCATGGCATCCCGCAGATTGTCGTCCCGCACGCCGCCGACCAACGCGGGCAAGCGCGGCGGGCGTCTCAGGCGTTGGTCGGCTTGAATCTATCCGCCCACGATGTCCGCCACGGCAAGCTGTTAGAGGGGACACGGGCGTTATTGGGCGATGCGCGGGTACACCAGACCGCCCGCGACCTCGCCGCAGAAATGGTCTCGTTGGGCGGCGCGGAGTCTGCGGCGGATGCGATTGAGGCGATATTGGGTTAGACATCAGGAAGTCAAATAACCACAACAGGCGCACCGATATGGGCGCGCCTGTTGTGGTACGGCGGACACGGCAGTGTCGTGTCCCTACAATGGCCTCATATATCACATGGTTGGCTCATGTTCAGATTGCGTGAAAAACATATCGTTGTGGGGCGCAGCACGCTACCGCCCCTACAAAAACACTCGTTCTGAGCATGAGCCTACATGGTTTTGCCTGTAGGTGCGACCCATGGGTCGCACCTCCTCTCAGGATTTGAAACTCATCACTCGCCCTTAACCGCCTTTGACCGACCCCGCCAGCAACCCACGCACAAAGTAGCGTTGCAGCGAGAAGAACACAATCAACGGCACGATAATCGAGACGAACGCACTACTGGTCAGGATTTCCCAGTTCTCGGCGCGACTGCCCAAAAGTTCTCGCAACTTACTGGTCAACACAATCTGGTCAACATCTTTGCCGAGGAATACCAGTGCGACCAGTAAGTCGTTCCAGACCCACAGGAATTGGAAGATTGCGAACGAGGCCAGCGCAGGCACGCTGAGGGGCAAGACCAACCGCATGAAAATCTGGAAGTGCGACGCGCCGTCAATTTTGGCCGACTCGATGATTTCACGCGGCAGGCCGCCGATATAGTTCCGCAACAGGTAAATCGCCAGTGGTAAACCGAACGCCGTATGCGCCAGCCAAATCCCCGGATAGGTCTTGGCGATTCCGATGGTGTTGTAAATCCGCAACAACGGAATCAGCGACATTTGCAGCGGCACGACGATCAGCGCGATCACGATATAGAACAGCCAACGCCGCCCCGGAAACTCCATCCATGAAAAGGCGTAAGCAGCGAAGGCCGCAATCGCAATCGGCAGGACGGTAGACGGGATAGCGACGGTGAAGGTATTGATGAATGACTCGCTCACCCCTTCTGACGCCAAAACCTCGCGGTAGTTGTTCAGCGAAAAACTGGGCGGCGTCACCGCGTTGATGAACAAGCGCGGCCCACGGGTGAAATCAAATGCCACAGGCGAGGTATAGACGTATGTGCCGTCAGCGTTGAGTGTGAGGGTTTCGCCGTTTTCCAGCGTCACTGGCGTCCCCGCAGCATAATCGCGGAAACCGGGTTGCTCATTTTCCGCGTAAGTCACCGAGCCACCGTCAGGCAAGAATCCGCCGCCGAACGACTCTAGGCTCTTGTTGGAGCCTTCAGGGAAGGCACGTCCGTTGATGACGAACAAGCCATCGCGTTCGACTTGCGTATCGGCATCATCTAAGCGGAGTTGCTCGGCGCGGATATTGGTCTGGAACGCCGACCACCAGCCGGTAGTAGTCAATAGGTCTTTATCGCGCAGTGAACTCACGAACAAGCCGAAAGTCGGGATCGTCCACGCAATCACGATCATCAACAGCGCAAGGCGTGAAATCAGACTACCGATACTGAACTTGCTAAAGACACTGCTCATCGATCCATCTCCTCTTCGCGGAAGCGGCGGATGTTCCAGATCATGATCGGGATGACCGCGATCATAATCACCGTCGCCAGCGCACCACTACGCCCGTAATCGCCGCCGCCACGGAACATCCAGTCATACATGATGTTCGCCAGCACTTCGGTTTCCCACTGGCCGTTGGTCATCGCAAGCACAACGTCGAACACCTTCAGGACGACGATGGTGATGGTCGTCCAAACCACGATGATCGTCCCCATGATTTGCGGGATCATAATGCGGAAGAAAATCCGCACCTCGCTCGCCCCGTCGATACGCGCCGCTTCAAGCGTCTCATCCGGCACGCCGCGCAACGCACCCGACATCAAGACCATCGCAAAACCGGTCTGAACCCAGACCAAAATCGCCATCAGAAAGAAATTATTGACGAATGGCAATGTCAGCCACGGTTGCGGCGTGCCGCCCAGTTGAACCACCAGCGCGTTGATGAAGCCGATTTGCGGCTGGTCTACACCCCGATAGTCATAAACGAATTTCCAAATAACGCTTGCGCCAACGAACGAAATCGCCATCGGCATAAACACCATAGATTTCGCCAACGCGCCCCAACGCACACGATCCGCCAGCACCGCGATAATCAAGCCCAAACTGGTGCTAATCAATGGCACGACCAACAACCACATCAGGTTATTGCGGATGGAAAGCTGAAAACCAGGGTCGTTGAACGCCCATTCGTAATTCGACCCACCCACAAACTCGGTACTTCTACTGTTGAAAAAGCTCAAGAAAACAGTCTGTACTGCCGGGTAAACCAGGAAAACCCCAAGCAAGATGACCGCTGGCCCTACAAACAACCACGGGCGAATCGCCTCACGCACGCGCCCACGGCTGACCGTGATGATCCCGCGCTCATCGACCTGATCGCTCATGAATCGATCAATCAGCCAATTTGTCCCGAAATAATACAGCATCATGACACCGACCCCGATGCCGATGCCTACAAAAGCATTGACGACGCGCTCCATATCTTACCCCTTTCTTAGAATGAAGTGATGAGTCCTGAGTGATGAGAAACCACTTGGGTATCAACATCTAACTTAATCTCCGCCAACTTGAAAGGCGGGACGGCAAGCCGTCCCCTACAGAACATCCGATGACATGATTTTGAACACACATTATCGGGAATTTCGTAGGGGCGACGCTTGTGCGCCCGCCGTCAATAAACAGCGAATCCAGCCTAATGTCGAATATTCAAACGGCCTCTTAGGACTCATCACTTGCCTTTAAGCAACTGAGGTGACAATTTCTGCCACCTCAGTTGTTTTAACTCATCTTGCTGAATATTTGCGGCGATTTGTCCCTGTTCAACACTCAGGACTCATCACCCATCACTTTCTTATTACTTTATGGCATCCCAGCTGGCTTGGATGGCATCGGCGACTTCTTGAGCGGACTTGCCCGCCACAAAGTCAACCATGCCTGTCCAGAATGAGCCAGCGCCAATCGCACCGGGCATCAAGTCCGAACCGTCGAAACGGAAGGTCGTGGCGCCGAGCAGGATTTCGCCCTGACCGCGCAGGGTGTCATTGGCATAGGCCTCAAGGTTGACGCCCAGATGCGGGCTGAGCAGACCGCTCTGCGCCATCCAGATTTCATTCGCCAACGGGGTGCTGAGGTAATCGAGCAGCACGCGGGCGGCATCGCTCTCTTCGGTCAAAGCCCACAGCGTACCAGCGCCCAAGACCGGGTTGCCCAAGTCTTGCGAGGCGAACGGCGGGAAGTAGAAGAAGTCAGCATCAACGCCCAGTTCAGTGCCTTCAGGGAAGAACGAGGGGATGAAGCTGGCTTGGTGGTGCAGGAAGCACTGTGCGGGGACGGTGAACAGACCCTTCGGGCTGTCACGGAAGTCCGTCGCGCCGACTGCGGCCACGCCGCCGTTGACATAGGCTTCGTTCTTGGCAAAGCTACCGAAGATTTCAATCGCGTTGACGATTTCCGGCGAGTTGAACGGCAGTTCATTGCTGACCCACGCATCGTAGACTTCCGGTGTTTGGGTGCGAAGCATGATGTCTTCGATCCAGTCGGTGGCGGGCCAACCGGTAGCGTCGCCGCTGCCGAGGCCGATGCACCACGGAGTTCCACCATCAGCGACGATTTGGTCGCTCAAAGCGATTAGTTCTTCCATCGTGACCGGGACTTCATAACCCGCATCCTCGAAGTTCTCTGGGGAATACCACACGAGGCTCTTGAGGTCTACCTTATAGAAGAACGCGAAGTAATCATCATTGCCTTCAGCGTCCGCATACGTGCCGAGGTCAACCCATGACTGACCGGCGGCGTAGTTCTCAAGGGTGAAGTCCTTGAGCTTGTCGCCCAGCGGGATCAACTTGCCCAGACCAGCGAGGTCAGAGGCCAAACCCGGCTGCGGGAAGATGGCGAGGTGAGGCGGGCTACCGGCCTCAACATCGATGACGATTTGCTGTTCAAAGCTGTCCGACCCGGCGTAGTTGACATCAGCGCCAGTCGCCATCTCGAAATAAGCAAACACGCTCTCAACCAACTCTTGGTCTGGCCCAAGCCAAGGACCGAACACGTCAATGGTCTGACCGCTGAGATCCATCGCCTCAAAATCGGCGAGATTTTCCCAGTGGAACGGACCTTCACCAATCGGGAACTTCAGATCATCTTGGGCGGCGGCGGGCATCACAGCAACCATGCCCATCACGAGGGACAAAACGACTAACAAGACCGAAAATTTCTTAGCCATGTACACACTACTCCTTAAAACCAACAACGTGCTTAGAACCGTGGAACCAGTTCCACGCACTCTTATTATAGACCTCCTCGCCAAGTCGTCAACGAATTGGACAAGTCTTTTGATATTTTTCAGCAATTTGCACAAATAGTTGGCAAAATCAAAAAAAGTATGAAACAAGAATCGCAATAAATAGTAAGCGGACGCCTTATGTGGAATGAATTGAAGTCTCACCAATCCGTCACCAAGGGTTAAAACCCGCGTCTAATGCACTGCAAAACCCACTAAAGTGGGTTGCTTGGGTCAAGAGTCGGGGCAAAAGAGTCCCTTATAGTGGACTTTGTTTTCCATTAGCCCGGCACTTTAGTGCTGGGCGGCGGATGAGTCTAGGGATTATCTATAGGCAAATTTCATTTCACATTAGCCGTAAATAACAAGCGGACGCCTTATATGGGCGTCCGTTTTGGGATTACGAAAGCGGACGCCAAAAATGGCGTCCCTACAGGGTGGGGTTGCAATCGTAGGGACATGCTTCTGCGTGTCCGTTTTGGGATTATACAAGCGGACGCATACCCGACGATATATCCCCTATTCGGCTCGCTTCAACCGATGCGACAGCGTGAATAATCCCGCCATCAGGACGATTAATGTCACCAGATAGATTGGGATAATTTCCAGCGAGATTTTTTCCGCCAAGAACCCGGCAAGGCTGGGGACGAGGGCGACGCCCAATCCCGCTGCCGCAATCTGCATCCCAATGGTGTTGGCCGCGTGTTTCTCTGGGACCCGGTTGGCCGTGTCCGACACCAAGCCTGCGAAAATCGGCGCAATCGCAAACCCGACAATCATCATCCCAATCAGGTTGGTCGTCTCGGACAAGTTTCCCAGCACCAGTAGCGCACCAGCCAACGCCAATCCCAAGCTGATGTAAATTAGCCGCTGAATCCCCAAGCGCCCGACATATAATCCTGCCAAGATGCGACCCACCGTAAATGACCCCCAATATGCGCTCGTCCAGAAACCGGCGACTTCGGTTGGAATACCGCGTGATTCGGTCATCAGGGTATATCCCCATAAACCGAGCGTCAATTCGACGCCGACATAAATGAAGAACAGCATCGCGCTAATCCACGCCCCGCGCTGGCGCAAGGTCTGGATCAGTGGGGTCTTATAATCGGTCAGGCGGGCGGATTGAGGCTCACCGTCTGCGACGCTGGGGCGAGTCCACATCGAAGCAGTCAAGGCGAAACAGACCGCCAATGCGATTTGCGCCCCGCCAACCACCCAATACCCGACGCGCCATTGATTGAAGGTTTCTAGCCCTGTGGTCATAATAATTGGGCCGAGCGTGATGCCGACGCCAAAGCTGGCATGAAGCCACTGCATCAGCCCGTCGCTGTGGTTGGCGGCGATATACGTATTCAGACCGGCGTCAATCGCGCCTGCGCCCAAGCCGGTCACGATGCCCAACAATACGATAACGCCCCATGATGGGGCGAGCGTATACCCCAACAAAGCAGTCCCCGTGAGCAAACAGCTGATAGCCAACAGACGCCCCACCCCCAGACGCCCGACCAGCACGCCGCTGAGGAAACTAGACAGGATATACCCTAAGGCAGTCGTGAACATGAGCAGGCCGGGTGCGCTTAATGGTTGCGAGAACTCGGCACGCATTGACGGTGACGCCACACCAAACAGGCCGTCGGGCAATCCCAATGAAATAAAGGCGATGAACGCCAACAGAATCAGGCCGATTCTGGACGGCGCTTTTTTGACGAGGGTTGCCACAGTGAAATCCTTTTCATGTCGTTTTGAAATTATAGAGAGCGCTTTCATAAGGATTATACAGAATGAGCGAATGAACCATAAAGACCGGTCATTTGTATGAACGCATGGGCGCACACACGAGTACGCACACACCAAAATCGGTGGCAGAAAAACCCTCAATTTTTTGCACAATATTCTTATGTAAAACAAGTATATTTCGCCGTATAATAGACACATGCGTTCGTACTAAAAACGCTGTAGTTGATGAGGTCGAAGACACAGCCATGCTCCCCAAAAACATCAAGCAAGCCCAATCGCGCAGTCGCAAACTCGGCGCCCGCGTGGTCGGGCGTCAAACCGTCATCGTGGACAGCCAAAGCGAAGCCCCCGGACGCCACGCCGTCACCATCCGTTACCTCCCAGACCGCTTCACGATTGAAGCATCGTGTACGTGCAGTTGGTCATCGCATCAAGGGGTGGCGTGCGCTCACGTCATGGCCGCGCTAGAGACGCTGGCCGAGCGCAAGGGTCGTACCCTCAGTTATTGGTTGACCGAAGACCAAGCCCGTCGCCAGCGCCACCGTCGGTTTTTCCTCACCCGTAGTGGGGAAATCGAACGCGCCGAAGGGGTCTGGATTACCAGTCGCCCGATGAAGCGTGCGGCGTAGTCGCCCTTGACTCCCGCCCATCATCCCCTATAATCCGACAAGTTCTTTGCCACAGAGCGCAGGTGGGGCGGCCAACAAGTCCCCTTAATTTCCCGCAGAGGCGAAGGCACATCGGCGTTACCCATACACCGGCGGCCTTTGCGCGTTGCAAAGCCGCCGGTTTTTATTTGCCGGATGGCAGCAGGCAAGAATAAGAAATTTTTGGCGGGAAGGAGGTAAACACGCTTGGCTATCAATCGTGAACGTAAGGAACGTCTGGTCGCACAATATATCGAGATGCTGGGTAAGACCGGCGGATTCGTGGTTGTGCAATCCAAAGGCTTGACCGTTAAGGAAGTCGAAGGACTCCGCGCAGTCGTCCGTGGCGCAAACGGCAAGTATATCGTCACCAAAAACACCTTGTTGGGCATCGCCCTCAAGGAAGCTGGTTGGAAAGTCCCTAGCGAACTGTTGGTGGGTCCCGTCGCAATCGCATTGGGGATGGACAACCTCCCCGGTGTCGCAAAGGCCATCCTAGAATACGGCGCAGAACCGACCCGCACCGAGAAGATGAAAGTCACCGGCGGTCAGATGGGTGACAGCACCCTGACGGCTGCACAAGTGGACGCACTCTCGAAGCTACCGTCACTCGACGAGCTACGCGCCCAAATCATCGGTTTGGTCGTATCGCCCGCCGAAGGTCTGGTCAGCGTCCTCCAGCAGGCAACCACTGGCGTCATCAACGTCCTTCAGGCGTTGGAAGACAAGGACAAGGGCGGCGAGGATGCCGCGTAAGCGCACCTCACCCGTCTGGCACGTTGCAGTACCCCATAATCCAAACAACCTCGTGAAATCACGAAAGGAAATCCAGAAATGGCAGATTTGAACAAACTGGTCGAAGACCTCAGCGCCTTGACCATCCTCGAAGCCTCAGAACTCAAGACCCTGCTGGAAAACAAGTGGGGCGTTAAGGCCTCCTCTGGCGGCGGTATGATGATGATGGCCGCTGCGCCCGCCGCCGCTGCTGTCGAAGTCGAAGAGAAGACCGAGTTCGATGTCGTCTTGACCGATGCTGGCCCGAACAAAATCAACGTCATCAAGGTCGTTCGCGCCTTGACCAGCCTCGGTCTGAAGGAAGCTAAGGACGCTGTTGAGCAAGTCCCCGGCAAGATTCTCGAAGCCGTCACCAAGGAAAAGGCTGCCGACGCCAAGAAGCAGCTCGAAGAAGCCGGTGCTAAGGTCGATGTCAAATAGGTCTTAACCGACCCGCTTTACCAGACTTTCAAAAACAGCCGTCCCGGATTCGGGGCGACTGTTTTTTGTTGGTAGATAAGGCATGGACGGGCATTTTTTCGCGCCTTGATAACATGCGGTTAGCGCCCGCTTAAAGATAATTCTATATAATGGTCGGAATCAATCGAGGGGGATTTTATGACCAACGCCGCCGAACTGCTTAACCGCGCCAAATCGGAAGGTACGCCGCTGACCGAAGGCGGAATCGCTACATTTGTCTGGGAAGGCGAAACCGCCCCGCAGTTGATGGGCGACTTCAACGACTGGGGTCGTGGGCAGAATGGCGCCGCCCGCCTCTCCCAAGTCTCGCCCAAACTCTGGACATACGAGGCGGAATTGCCCGCTGATGCGTATATTGAATACGTGTTTACCAATGACCCGGACTACGAAAACAAGCGCGTGATTGACCCGTTCAATCGCCGTCAGACCGCCAACGGACTCGGCTATACCAATAACTTCTTCAGCATGTCCGCCCGCCCGCCTAGTCTGCTGACCGAGTTCATGAGCAACACCCCACAAGGCGAAATCACCCGCCACGCCATCTATCACCCAATGCTGGTGGGCGATGACCGGCGCGATGTCTGGCTATATCACCCCCCGACGCCGCAACCCGTCCCCCTACTGGTCGTATTTGATGGCAGGGATTATCTGCGCCGCGCCAATATCACCCAGATTGTCGCCAACCTGATTGCGATTCAGCGCATCCAGCCAGTAGCGCTGGCGCTCATCCACAATGCAGAGATGCAGCGCTATCTGGAATACAACGCCACCGACACCGTATTGGCACAGTTGACCGAGTTGGTATTGCCGCTGGCCTATAACAACCTGAATCTGCTCGATCACGACCAACACCCCGGCTCATGGGGCGTGATGGGCGCATCGATGGGCGGACAGATGGCGCTGTATACTGGCCTACGACTGCCGCACATTTTTGGCAAGGTCATCTCACAGGCGGGCGCGTTCCAATTGAACCTGACCGACCACAAATCCATCACGCAACTGCTGGTTGATTCACTGCCCAAGCAGCCGCTCAAGCTATGGATGGATTGCGGCACGATGGATTGGCTGTTGCCGGAAAACCGCGAGATGTCCAAGCTGTTGGTCGAACGCGGCTATGATGTGACCTATAAGGAACAGAACACCGGCCATAATTATGTGGCGTGGCGTGACCTGTTGCCAGAAGCGCTCGCCACAGTGTTCCCCCCAGTCTAATTTGCTAATAAAGTACGGACAGGATTTCTCCTGTCCGTACACGGCTGGCGGCATGTACAATCGGCGACAATATCGTCCCCAGATTGGAAATGGCCGCCCATGAATCTGCCGTATGACCGCGCCCAACACACCTTAATTTTCCTGCACCTGCAAAAAACCGGCGGCTCAACATTAGGGCGCATCATTGACCGGCATTATCCGCTGAATCGCATCTATATCTTGCGCGGCAGCGACGCCGAAATCAACGAGTTCATCACGCTCCCAGAAGCGCAACGCGCTAAGACCCAACTCCTGCGCGGCGTGACCTATTATGGAATCCATCAGCATATCCCTCACCCATCACGCTATTTCACGCTGATGCGGAATCCGGTTGACCGGGTGATTTCCAATTTCATGTTCTTACAGCGTAAAGGCAAGCCGGGCGTCAAGGTCGATTACACCCAGCGCAAGCGCACGCTGGAAGAATGGCTGGAGCAGACCCCGTTTCAGTTCAACGTACAAGTGCGGACGATTATCGGCGGCGCGAAACGCTCAGAGGCGCTTAACCAGACCCTGCCGCAAAATGCCGTCGAACAGGCCAAAGCCCACCTCCGCGAGCATTTCAGCTTGGTTGGGCTGACCGAACGCTTCGACGAATCGCTATTGCTGATGCGCCAGCGATTCGGCTGGGACAAACTGCATTACGTCAAGCGGATGGTCTCCCCTACCGAACAACGCGAAAAAATCACCAAAGAACAGCGGGTGTGGATTGCCCAACACTGCACGCTCGATATGGAACTTTATGAGTGGGCAAAGGCCGAATTTGAGTCGGTCATCAAAGACCAGCCCGCCAGTTTCAAGGCCGACCTCGAAAAATTGACCCAAGCCAGCGCCCGCTACTCACGCTTTTATAACAGCACAGAGGCTATCCGCCAGAGTGCGCTCTATCAGCGATTCCGCCAGACCTTTTGGCCGGGGTGGCAACCGTGGACGCCAGAAGAAGATGATTAGCCCATCTTAACTTCTAACACACATCTATCATTCGATTGATACAATGCCCGACGTATCGTATGAACAACACGTCTCGGAGGATTCCCCTTGAGCCAAGACACCAACACGCCTGTCAACGACCCTGCGGCCACCACTCAAGATGCACCGCAAGAAGCCGCCTCGCCGTCTAACGCTGTGCTGGCGGACTTAGAAGTCAAGATGTCCGAGTACCTCATTGGCTGGCAACGCGAACGCGCCGATTTCGCCAACTATAAGCGCCGTGCAGAGAAAGAACAGTACGACGCCAAGACTCGCGGGGCGCAAGACGCTACGCTGAAGTTCATCCCTTTGATTGACGACTTTGAGCGTGCGATGGCGAACATCCCCGCCGACTTGAAGGACAACCCGTGGTTCAGTGGAATCACGCTGATGCTCAACAAGTTTGACAAGGCATTGACCGAACTGCACATCGAGAAAATCGACCCAGTAGGCCAGCCATTCAACGCACATCAGCACGAGGCCATCGGCATCGACCCAGAAGCCAAAGGCATCGCCAGTGGGCATGTCAGCGAGACGCTGCAAAAGGGCTATGTCAGCGGTGAGCGCGTCCTACGTTCAGCATTGGTGCGGGTCGCGCCTTAATACACGCTGCATATACGTCGCTTACGTAGAATCAACACAAGCCCTGTACTGTAAAGGTATAACTACCCGCAGTGCAGGTTAAGCCAAATCATTCAGTGCCAAGCACTGTCAAACTGCTCGCTGCAAGATTAGAACTGTAACCAACAAACCTCCAAGGAGTATCCAAACATGCCCCGTGTAATCGGTATTGACCTCGGTACAACCAATTCCGTCATCGCCGTCATGGAAGGTGGCGAACCGACTGTTATCCCATCGTCAGAAGGTGGACGCCTCATCCCGTCCGTGGTCGCCATCAATAAAAATGGCGAGCGTTTGGTCGGCAAAGTCGCCCGTAACCAAGCCATCATGAATTCCGAGAACACGGTGTTCTCGGTCAAGCGCTTCATTGGCCGTCGCTTCCAAGACCGCGAAGTACAGGACGCCATCAAGCGTATCCCCTACCAGATTAGCGCCGCCCCCAATGGCGATGTGCGCGTCCGCATGGGTGATCGTGACTATAGCGTGCAAGAAATTAGCGCGATGATTCTGTCGAAAATCAAGGCCGACGCCGAAGCCTATCTCGGCGAAAAGGTCGAGCAGGCCGTCATCACCGTCCCCGCGTACTTCAACGACGCGCAGCGCCAAGCCACCAAAGACGCTGGCCGTATCGCTGGCCTCGATGTCATCCGTATCGTCAACGAGCCGACAGCCTCGGCGCTGGCCTACGGCCTCGACAAGAAAAGTGGCGTGGTCGCGGTCTATGACCTCGGCGGCGGCACATTCGACATCAGTATCCTCGAAATCAGCGACGGCGTGTTTGAAGTCAAAAGCACCAACGGCGACACCTACCTCGGTGGTGACGACTTCGACGATGTGATTATCGACTGGCTGGTGTCAGGCTTTAAGGCTGAGAACGGCATCGACCTGCGTAATGACCGTCAAGCGCTGCAACGCCTGAAGGAATCAGCTGAAAAGGCCAAGATTGAACTGTCATCGGCGCTGACGGCGGACATTCAACTGCCGTTCATCACCGCAGACGCCAGCGGCCCCAAGCACCTTAACCTTTCCCTCAGCCGCGCCAAGTTAGAACAACTCACCGCGCACCTGATTGAGCGCACCATCAAGCCGTTAGAAGTGGCTTTGAAGGACGCCGGTATCAGCAAAGATAAAATCGACGCCGTGATTTTGGTCGGCGGTATGACCCGTATGCCGTCGGTACAAACCGCCGTCGAAAAATTCTTCGGCAAGCCGCCCTCGAAGGGCGTCAACCCAGATGAAGTCGTAGCGCTGGGTGCGGCGGTTCAGGCCGGCGTCCTCAAGGGCGACGTGAAGGGCATCCTGCTGCTGGATGTCACCCCGCTAACCCTCTCGATTGAAACGCTGGGCGGCGTTGCCACGGCGATGATTGAGCGCAACACCACCATCCCGACCCGCAAGTCACAGGTCTACAGCACCGCCAGCGACAGCCAGTCACAGGTCGAAATCAACGTCATGCAGGGCGAACGCCCAATGGCAACCGATAACGTCTCGCTGGGTCGCTTCATCCTCGACGGTCTGCCCCCCGCCCCGCGTGGGACACCGCAAATCGAAGTCACATTCGACATCGACGCCAACGGTATCCTGAACGTCAGCGCCAAGGACAAGGCGACAGGTCGTGAGCAGAAGGTCACGCTCACCGGCAACACCGGCCTGAACAAGGCCGAGGTCGAGAAGATGGTCAAGGACGCCGAGGCGCACGCCGCCGAGGACGCCAAGCGCCGTGAACAGGTGCAGACCGTCAACGAAGCCGACAGTGTGGTCTTCACCGCAGAGAAGTTGCTGCGCGAACACGGTGACAAGTTGCCGGACGCCGCCAAGCAACAGACTCAAGAGAAGATTGATGCGGTCAACAAGCTCAAGGCCGAGGAAAATCTCGAAGCCCTCAAGGCCGCCAGCGAAAATCTCGCCCAGCACATCCAACAGTTGGGGGCGCAGATGTATCAGCAGCCCGCAGCCGGTGGTGAAGCCAACGGCAACGGCGCTAAAGATGGCGAAGATGTGGTGGATGCAGAGTTCACCGAAACCCCTAACTAAACGGTAAAACCGGCTCAAGGTGCAAGGTGTAAGGGAAGACAATCCCTTCACGCCTTGCACCTTTTTCCTTATTAGCCGCGTATCTATAATTAGACGTGATTTTTGCGTCCCCAATCCCCTATGCCCGCGATAAGATAAGGTTCCCTCATGGCTCGTGATTACTATGATGTCCTCGGTGTGCCGCGCAGCGCCAACAAAGATGACATTAAGAAGGCGTTCCGCAACCTCGCCCGCCAGTTCCACCCCGACATCAACAAAGAAGCCGATGCGGAGTCCAAGTTCAAAGAGATTAACGAGGCGTATGGCATCCTCAGCGATGATGACCAACGCGCCCGCTATGATCGCTTCGGCCACGCCGGGGTGAACGGCCCAGCCGGAGGGCAAGGCGGATTCGGCGCACAGGGGTTCGGCGGCTTTGAGGAAATCTTCGAGGAATTCTTCTCTGGCTTCACGGGTCAGCGCGGCGGTGGGCAAGGTCGCCAGCGCACCGGCCCACGTCCGGGCGGTGATGTGACCGCTGAGGTCACGCTGGAATTTACCGAGGCCGTCACAGGCGCGGAAATTCCGCTGGAATTTGAGCGTTTCGAGACCTGCGAGACCTGTTCTGGCAACGGCGCGGCGGCGGGGAGTTCACCCGTCACCTGCTCGCAATGTAACGGCGGCGGCACGGTGCGTCAGGTGCGCCAAACCTTCATCGGCTCAGTCGTCCAAGAGACGGCCTGCCCGCGTTGCGGCGGCATCGGGACTCTGATTGAGAATCGCTGCAAGCCGTGTGATGGCACGGGTCGCCAGCGTAAGCGCGTCCAGAAGAATATCAATATCCCCGGCGGCGTGCGCGACGGGTTGGAAATCCAATACGCCCGCGAGGGCAGCGTCGGTGAGCGCGGCGGCGCACGCGGCACGCTGGGCGTGCGGATTCGCGTCCGTCAGCACGAATATTTTGAGCGCCGCGAATACGACATCCTCTATACGCTGGTGATTAATGTGGCGCAAGCCGCGCTGGGCGATAAGGTAATTGTCCCGACGGTGGATGGCGATGTCGAGGTCGATATTAAGCCCGGCACGCAATCCGGCAAGCTCAACCGGCTCAAGGGGAAAGGATTCCCGCGCTTGATGACCAACGGCGCGACCTCTGGGCGTGGCGACCAACTCATCACCGTGATGGTAGACATCCCCGCCAAACTGACCGACGATCAGCGCAAGATTTTCGAGCAATTGGCCGCCAGCTTCGGTCAGAACGTCCGCCCTATCGCGCCCAAAGGTTTTTTCGACAAGATGCGCGACCTGTTCAACGGCGAGTCCTAAATCTTAGCTATTCATCCCCTCTCCACGCGGAGAGGGGATTTTTTACGCCCCGCGAATCAGCGCCTCTGCTTGCGCCCCGACATCCGACGCCGGATGCTCTGCCACGCCAAACATCCGCACCGCAGCAAACGCCCCATCCATCATCAAATGCAGTTGATTCGCCAACCGTGATGGGTTGGCCGCGCCCATTTGTTGGCACAACTCTAACAAGCGTGCTGTGACTGAACGCTTATTCGCCAGCGCCACGCGATGCGCCGGATGTCCCACCTCTGGAAACTCCACCGACGCCATTAAAAATGGACACCCCCAACAGGTCGGGGTCGTCACCATCGTTTGCAAGCGATAAAACACCGCAATCAACCCATCACGCGCTGAATCGGGATGCTGGTTTATTCCTTCCTCAAACCACGCCCAAAATTGCTGGTTGGTCTCTTCCAGATAAGCGACAATCAGATCATCTTTCGATGGGAAATGCCGGTAAAGCGTCGCCTTCGCCACCTCTGCCTCGGCAATCACCAAGTCAATCCCAATCGCCCGATACCCGTGCTGGAAGAATAAGCGCCCAGCCGTCGCTATGATTTTCTCCCGCGCAGAATTTGCCATATCTATTTACCCCTCTTGACACAAGACAGGTCTGTCTATATAGTTATCTCATGTAGACAGACCTGTCTGTATCATAACATATCTTTCAAGGAGACATCATCATGAATATCGCAATTCTTGGCACGGGCGGCGTCGGGCAGACCCTCGCGGCCAAACTGAGCAGCATCGGTCATACGGTAACACTCGGCACACGCGACGCAGCCGCAACCTTAGCGCGTGAGGATTTTGGCGCGTGGCACAAGGAAAATTCGGCGGTGAAAGTCACCTCGTTTGCCGAGGCCGCCGCCGCTGGTGAAATCATCTTAAATGCACTGGCCGGTCACGCCGTATTAGACAGCTTGACTGCCGCTGGCGAGGCCAATCTGAGCGGTAAAATCCTGATCGACATCTCGAATCCGCTGGATTTCTCTAAGGGGATGCCGCCGACCCTGTTCGTCGTAGACACCGACTCGCTGGCCGAGCAGATTCAGCGCTTGCTGCCCAATACGCACGTCGTCAAAACCTTGAACACGCTCAGCGCGCACCTGATGATTAATCCGCAATCGTTGGCGGGCGGCGACCATCACCTGTTCCTCAGCGGGAATGATGCGGGCGCGAAAGCCGCCGTGGTCGGTTATCTGACGGAATGGTTCGGCTGGACGCACATCATCGACCTCGGCGACATCACCACCGCACGCGGCACGGAGATGATTCTGGCGGT
>DAOTTP010000193.1:0-10494 GCA_034437835.1 Anaerolineae bacterium
CGGGCGCGCAAGCGTCGCCCCTACAAAATTTCTGATGATGTGTATTCAAAATCGCGTCACAGGATGTCCTGTAGGGGCGAGACTTGTCCGCCCGATGAATTTCCAAACGACCTCTTAGGAAAACGCTATACAATCCACATCAGAGAGCAGATAATTTTCCTTTTCTTCGCTCGTCATTTCTTTAACTAAACTTGTTAAGCAAAATTGTCTCACCTATTGTGACACAGAGGGTGGATTGCCGCTACAATTGGGCGAAGATGATGCCACACTGACTTTTCTGGACACAATCGAGGGCTGGTGGCAACTTGAGCAACCAACCCCCGACACTGTAGACCTGATCCCATTGACTGATGAACAGGTCGGCGGCCTGCTTGACACGCTCTTAAACCTTATTTTCGCATAACTGCTGTAAGCGAGTGGCTCGCCTAACATCTGTCGGCCTAGCGGTTTCGATCGCTAGACCGGCAGCGGGTCTTGTAGTTCAAACGTCCTCAGCGCGGCGTCGACCTCATCATCCCACGCGGCGGCTTCATGCGGTGAAAGGGCTTCTGGGCGCGTGGCGGTCAGGGCGAAAATCAGGTGTCCCTCAGCGACGCAAAACAGATTATGCTGCACCACGGCTTCGCCCTCTGGGGGTTGCCAGCGAACGCTCTGTAAAACCCGCGTCACATCTCCGGTCAAGATCTCGGAATATAAGGCTTCAAAGCCCGGATAATTGACCACCTGCGCGTTGCCCGCAGACTCCGCAACCGCCTCGGATGTAATTAGCTCGGCCACTCGCGAGAGTCGCACCGCAAGCGTCGAAGCGCGATCAGCATCATAGGGCGGCATCAAGAAATTAGCCTGCGCGTCCCCGCTGGCGAAAATCATCCATGTGCTAGGCACATCCAGCCGGAAGCCCGGCCCCAAAAACGGTACAGTCGTCATCAATCCACCCTGCTATCCGCAGCTATCCACCGGGCTAAAATTAAAGTCTACCTGAAAACCCACCGCCACCGTTTTCAGTCGGTTGCATTAACTGTTTGATCTTGTCCTTATAAACATCAATGCCATGCCCTTCAATCGGGTTGAAGATGTTGAAGTCGTGATCCAAAATCATGCGATTCGCCCGTTCTGTGAAGATCAGTTGAAGCGGCGCATTGAGGATGCGGGTCAAGACTGGGACGGGATCGGTATCCGTCTGGAAAAATTCATAATCTGGGCCAGACGGGAAAACCGGCCCGGCCCCGCCCAAAACCCGAACCTTCAACTGGCTCAGGTCAACTCCCTGACGCTGTAGGTTCATCAGCGCCGCTGAAGTCACCGCCGCGCCTTGACTATGGACGACCAATTGACCCTCCGGATTGTTACGAATCCAGTCCATGGCGGAGTCAACCGCCGGATTATTGATCAGACGCCCACCCGTCCAAGCCTCTGACCAATCGCCCAATGATTGAAAAAGATCGCCGACAATCCCGACATACGGCGTTGATTTGTTATAAATCCCGGCAACTGGCTTGCCGTCATACATGTCAGAAATATCGCGTAGGCCGCCTAAATGAGCCTCACCACTGGTATTAATCCCGTTGATGAACAGGATTTTGGCATCCTGTACACCGGTCAATTGTCCGTCATCGGTTGGGACAATCGAATACGGGTCAATCCGGTTATTATTCGCAATGTTACCTAATTCAGACACAACACGCGCCGCTATCCCGCCCAGCGCAGCGCCCACTAATTCGCCAATGTTGCCGCTAAATAACGCAGCCGCCTGATGCTCTGCGTCGCTCATCCGCTGCATCGCTGTGCGCAACATATCAGAAATAGCTTCCAGCGCCGCAATCAACTTACCTAACGTGGGTAAGATGTCATCCGTCAATTCATCACGAAAGGCTTTCGCACCCCGCCCTACCCAGCCCCCAGAATCGACCAGATACAAGATCGTCCGAACACTCTGCCGACGCTCATCAGCGCGTTCATGCATCGCATCGACCTTGCGTGCGATGTTTTCAAGCTCATCGTATTTGATCCTAATTTTCATACCGATTCCCCCAGCTCGATCAAACACTATCAGACTTGCGAAGCGTGTTTCTGAAATCTTCTATCATTATATGCCATACTTAAGTCGTCATCACGTCATATTTGATGCAATAATCAATCAGATTAAAATCCCCAACCCATATAGCGATTGCACTATTGGAGGCATTTTGACCGACCCGAAAACCATCTTAGAACGATTTCGCACAACTGCTGAAAACGTCCCAATATCTGACGCTGGATTTTTGAGATGGGACTCAGACCATCAACTCAGGTTATTTGACAATTTATTGTTCATCGCCGACAAATATAATCCACCAAAAACAACGCTTGCGATGGTAAATATCCTCTTGATCGAGACGCTGAAGCCGCTACCCATCACGCTCCAACCCAACCCTGCGCCGTTGAAACTCACCTGTAGCGCATAGCGTTCATAGCGGACGCCTGAAATTTGCGCTATCTTCACCCGTTACTGTTTAGGCTGATTCTCAAAAGGATTTTTTACGCATGACCCACGGGATGTTGACCTTAGATGCCCTCGCCGCACACGTCGAACGCGGCGAGATTGAAACCGTGGTCGTCGGATTCACCGACCATTACGGGCGGATGATGGGCAAGCGATTCGACGCCGAGTTCTTCGTCCAAGACGCCGCCGAACACGGCACTCACGGTTGCGATTATCTGCTGATTGTCGATATGGAGATGAACCCCACCCCCGGCTATACCTACGCCAACTGGGAACGCGGATTCGGAGATTTTCACCTCGTCCCCGACCTATCGACCCTGCGAGTCGCGACATGGTTAGACAAAACCGCCATGGTGCTATGTGATGTGATGGACGAGAAAACCCATTCACAGGTCACGGTTGCGCCGCGCAGTATTTTGCGCCGCCAAATTGAAAAAGTCGCCGCGCTGGGCTATAGCGCGATGGCCGCCTCTGAGTTAGAGTTTTTCGCCTTCGATGACAGCTACCGCCAAGCCGCCCAGAAAAAATATACCAACTTGCAGCCGATGGGCTGGTATGTTGAGGATTATCACATCCTACAAGGCACACGCGAGGAAAAATACGTCGCGCAAGCCCGCCACCACCTCAAGCACTCTGGCATCCCGGTTGAAAATTCCAAAGGGGAATGGGGGCATGGTCAGCACGAGCTAAACGTGCGCTACGCCGAAAGCCTGATTATGGCTGACCGCCACGCGGTTTTTAAGCAATGTTTGAAGGAAATTGCCGACGCAATGGGCGTCAGTGTGACGTTTATGGCGAAACCGTTCGCAGACCAAGCCGGTAGCAGCGGACACTTGCACTTTAGCCTGTGGCAAGACAGGGTAAACGCCTTCGCTGGCGACAAGCCTCTCGGCAAGGTAAAAGGGTCAGACATTTTCCGCTGGTTTTTGGGCGGGTGGATGGCGCACGCCGCCGAGTTGATGGTGTTCTACGCCCCAACGGTCAACAGCTATAAGCGCTATGTAGATTTATCTTGGGCGCCAACCCGCATCGCGTGGAGTTATGACAATCGCACCGCCGGATTCAGAATCGTCGGCAGCGGAAAGAGTCTGCGGATTGAGAATCGCATCCCCGGCGCAGACTGCAACCCGTATCTGGCCTATGCCGCGTCGCTGGCATCGGGCTTGGATGGAATCGCTAATCAAATTGAGCCGCCCGCCATGTTCGACGGGGATATTTACGCCGCCCAGAGCTTGCCCCGCGTCCCGCGCACGCTGGAACACGCGGTAGACTTGTTCGCCAATAGCGCCTTCGCCAAGCAAGCCTTCGGCGCACAGGTGGTTGAGCATTACACGCACTTTTATGAGGCAGAAATCGACGCCTTCAACAAATCCGTCACCGATTGGGAACGCGCACGCTATTTCGAGAGGATATAACCATGCGACAGCGTGCGCCTCGAATGATGAAAGAGTGGCTACTGCTGGTCGGGCTGCTCATCGTGTTACACGCCGTGCTGTTCCTCGGATGGATGGCCGTTATGACTTCGCCGCGCCTCACCATCACGCCAATCGTCCTCATGATGGTCGGCTATATGGTCTTATTCGTCATCATCATTGTGGTCTTTACACGGCGGTTAAGCCGCGCCACATCGCCGCGAGAGTATCAAGAGGCGCACGACAGCGGTATCGTCACCACCGCAAAAATCCTGAGCATCAAGCGGACGCGCTGGCGCATCCGGCGAAATCTGAACTTCCGTCTACAAACCACCCCTGCCCGCTACGAATATGAGATGCGCGTCCGAATCATCCCATCACATGCGGCAGCGTATGAAGCCGAACTCTCGGAATTTCTCGGCGGGGAAGTCCCATCCGTTGGGGACAGCATCAGCGTTAAAATCCACCCCCAGCGCCCAGAAGTAGTCGTTCTGGCGCGTGACATCCCATCGTAAATCGTTTGCTCCTGTGTACAATCGGGATGAATCCGCTAGGACACAAATGGGTTGCAAGCCATCCCATAGCGACACGGCACGAAGTTGTCATTTTGCAAACCGATTTATAGGGACACGGCACTGACGTGTCCGCCCTCAGCATATCTTTACCGGTTTATCCATCGGAGTCTTCACACATGCGTTTACAAGATAAAGTCGCGGTCATCACCGGCGGCAGCAGCGGAATCGGCTATTACACCTCGCTCTTGTTCGCACAAGAGGGCGCAGCCGTGGTCGTGGCCGACATCAACGACGCGGGCGGTCACAATACTGTCAAAGAAATCACCGACGCGGGCGGCAAGGCGGTCTATATCCGCGCCGATGTTTCTAAGGCGTCGGATTGCGAAGCGATGATCGCCGCCGCCGAGCAGAATTTCGGCAAACTGAACATTTTATTCAATAATGCTGGTCTGATGCACAGCGACGACGATAACGCCGTCACCACCGAAGAATCGGTCTGGGATTTGACGATGGCCGTCAACGTCAAAGGCGTGTTTTTCGGCTGCAAATACGGCATCCCAGCCCTGCGCCGTGCCGGAGGCGGCAGCATCATCAATACCGCATCGTTCGTCGCCTTATTGGGCGCGGCCACCCCGCAATTGGCCTATACTGCCAGTAAAGGCGCGGTGTTATCTATGACCCGCGAATTGGCCGTGATTCACGCCCGCGAAAACATCCGCGTTAACGCCCTGTGTCCGGGGCCGCTCAAGACCGAACTGCTGATGAAGTTCCTCAACACCGAGGAAAAGAAGCAGCGCCGTCTGGTTCACGTCCCGATGGGGCGATTCGGTGAGGCCAAAGAGATGGCCTATGCCGCGCTCTATCTGGGGTCGGATGAATCATCGTATGTGACCGGTACAGAGTTCATGGTCGATGGCGGAATCACCGCCGCCTATGTCACGCCGGAATAAACGAGGATTTTGACCATGCCAATGATTCAAACAACCTATTCCCCCGTAGACGGCTCTGTGTACGTCGAGCGCCCGCTGGCGACGCCCGCCGAAATCGAGGAAATCCTGTCACTGGCGGTCATCGCACAACACGCATGGCGTCAGACCACGCTGGACGAACGCGCCGATTTCTGCACCCGTCTGCTTGACGCGATGGTCAGCAAAGCCGACGACCTCGGACGCGAGTTAAGCTGGCAGATGGGTCGCCCGATTCGCTATACGCCCTACGAAATCACGGGCGGATTCCAAGAGCGCGGCAAGTATATGATCGGCCTTGCCAATGAAGCCCTGAAAGATATCGTGCCGCCACAAAAAGACGGCTTCACCCGCTTTATCCGGCGCGAACCCGTGGGCGTCGTGCTGATTCTTGCGCCGTGGAATTACCCCTACCTGACCACGGTCAATGCGGTGATTCCGGCGCTGATGGCGGGCGATACGGTCATCATCAAACACAGCGATCAGACTCCGCTGGTGGCTGAGAGTTTCACCGCCGCCGCGCAATCCGCCGGACTACCCGACGGGGTGATTCAGCATCTGCACATCAATCACGACACGGTTGCGGACGTGATTCAAGACCCGCGCATCAATTTCATCAGCTTCACGGGGTCGGTGGCGGGCGGTCATGCGGTGGTCAAGGCCGCCAGCAGTCGGTTTGTGCGCGTGGCGACAGAATTGGGCGGCAAAGACCCGGCCTATGTGTTAGCCGATGCTGATATTGACTATGCGATAGCCAACGTGGTTGACGGCGCGATGTTCAACAGCGGCCAATCGTGCTGCTCGATTGAGCGCGTGTATGTCCATACCGATGTCTACGATAAATTCATCGAAGGCGCGGTGGCGCTGACCAATCAATACATCCTCGGCAACCCCTTAGACGCCGCGACCACGCTGGGGCCGCTGGTACGCGCCCGCGCCGCCGATTTCGTGCGCGGTCAAATCGCACAGGCTACCGCAAGAGGCGCACGCGCCCTGATTGACCCGTCGAAATTCAGCGCAGACCGCCCCGGCACGGCGTATGTCGCGCCGCAGATTCTGACCGAGGTTGACCATAGTATGAGCGTGATGGTCGATGAGACGTTCGGCCCGGTCATGGGCGTGATGCGCGTGTATGATGACGCCGAAGCGCTACGCCTGATGAACGACAGTAAATATGGCCTGACCGCCTCGCTGTGGACAGCCGACGCCGACCATGCCGCCCGCCTCGGTGAGCAAATCGACACCGGCACGGTCTTTATGAACCGATGCGATTATCTTGACCCCGCCCTCGCGTGGGTCGGCGTCAAAGATACCGGCCTCGGCTGCTCGTTGTCGGTGCTGGGCTATGACAACTTCACCCGCCCCAAGTCGTATCACCTGCGGACGGTGATCCCGAAGTAAATTCACCGCGCCAAAGCGGGCGGGCAAGCCTCGCCCCTACACCATCCGTTTTTGGCGTGTAGAGGCGAGGACAACGCGGGCGCTTTCCCTACGAAAAATCGGTATTCGTAGGGACGGCATTCTTGCCGTCCGTGCGGATGATGTGTAAACCGACGCCAAAACGGGCGGGCAAGCCTCGCCCCTACATCTGACGGCGATAACGGCGTGCAAGAAATAAGGGCGGTTCGCGAACCACCCTTATAAGGTCGTGTATTCAATCACCGGCTCTAGGTTGAAGAACCAGCCGAGATTCTGGGCTTCCGAATCCAATACTTCTTTATTCGCCGGGGTGAGCGGCTCGAACAGTGAGATTTTCACCGTCAGCTTGACCTTCTTGGTCTCATATTCCCACACCCCGACAATCCGCCCATCGACCACCACCACCGGCGAAATCCACCCCTGTGGGCGATACACCAGCGCCTTGTGCTGGGGCGACATCAACGCCTCGACATGCGGTGCTACCGCAATCGTATATATATCAAAATACGGCAAGAGGCGTACCACGCCCGCTGATGCGCTGGCTTGAATGTCCGCCAATGTCGCAGATAACACCGTCGCCTTCCAACCCCCGACATCTACGGCGGATAACTCGCCTTCTATGGATTTGAAAACGCGCTTGGCGTCGCTCGGTTCAAACCCAAACCAGCGGGCGAACTCATCCGGCGTGGATGGCGCGTAGACGGTCAGGTAACGGCGCAAAATTTCCGCGAGGGCGGCGTTAGGCTCAACCGATTCCCACTCCCCCAGCCAGATATGCGGATTGACGAACGTCACATTCTGCCCGACGCTCGGCCCAAAACATAAATCGCCGCTGAACGACGCGGGCTTGAGCAGCGCCGCCCAGCCCGATAACAATTTGTCTTTCAGCTTAGGCAGCTTGGCTTCCTGAGAAATCGCCTCGGCCAACGCCTCACGCGAGATGCCGGTATCGGTCAACACATGCGGGATAGCCGCCAACATCGCGTCAAGTTCACCAGATGTCAGGTCATGGGATTTTAGCCAACTGCCGCGCCGAAAATGCTTCAGAGTCGTCAGCGCCGCGATATACAACGGATAATCGTCCGCCGCCATCAGATGCAGCGTGCCACGTAGCAGCCAACTCTTGACCAGAGTCCGGCTCTCCCACAACGACGCCTGCACATACTCTGACGAGACATCCGTCACCCGCGCCCAGAGTTGCAGTTCCGCCGCAGACATCAATTGCGCCTGAACTGCGCCTAATCGCCGCACAACCCCCACCATATCGGACTTATTCGCCCGACGGGTCAAGCCGTGTTGCTTCATCCGCCACGCATTGACTTGTTCCCATGTCAATTTTGTCATAATACTCCCGCCATCATTCAAACGCACATCTGTTCATATCTCTATATATAATGATACCCCATATCAACTTTGAATCCCGTTACAATCGGCATCTATTGACTAAAATGGGTCATCTAAACCTAACCCCATCCATTACGAATCGCTAAACTGATTTAGAATGATTGGATACTAAGATAATTTCTCAACGGTCTAAATAGGATTTCTATGGATAGCAACGCCTCAAAAGATGTTAAACCGCAACAGTCCACCGCACGCCCAACGTCAAATCAAAGCACACCGGCCTCACCCGTCGGCGCATTAAAATTCCCGCACGCACGTCACCCCAAACAAATCGCCCTGATGCAGCGTGCTATCGGTAATCGTGCGACCCGACGATTCCTTCAACGTGTTGAGGAGGCACCGACCAACCAAAACACGCCGCTTGTCTCAGCGGGTGGACGCCAACCGACGCCCGTCCAAGTCAAGTTGAAGGGCAATGATTATGTCGGCGTGGTGGCTGAAGGCCAACTAGAACACCTCGACCCTTCCGAAGACCCGAATGCCGTCAAAGCGCCTATTAGCGCCGGAGAGTTTGGCAATACGATCAAAAAAGGCGGGGTAGAACTCAGCGGTGCATTGCTCAAAGGGACGAATCCGCTGGATGAGACCATCAACAATTGGCTGTCGTTCGGCCCCGGTATCACGGTCAGTTCATCGCTGGCGGCCTTCAAGCTGACCAGTGATATGGCCTATAACGACCTCAAAAACATTGAATTGGGCATGAATTTCGGTGAAATCGAAATCGCCTTACAGGGGAAAATCGACCATCACTTCATGAAAACCCCGTGGGGTCAGCGCTTTCTTGGCGGCTCAAAACTGGGCGACTTGCTGACAGAGCGCAAGATCGCGTTCAGCGGCACGATCAAAGTCAGTTTCTCACTGCCCGCCGAAGATGCGCTACGCCTTGCCCAAGCAGCCGCGAAACATTTACGCCTAAAGAAAATGGCGTATCAGAACAGCAAATGGGTCAAGAAAATCGCTGAACTTAAGGCCAAAAATAAGCAGTTGATGGCGGCATGGAAAGCGGCCAAAAACGCGATGGAGCGCATGAATATCGGCGCGATGATCGGTGAAAACCGGCGCGCTCTCAAGCAATTAGGGGCGAATGTCGCTAAAAACAAAAAACTCGCCCGTAAACTGATTGCCGAGACCATGAGCTTGTTGAAAGGGATCAGCAAAGGCATGGCCGCGACCCTCAAGAAATTTATCCCGATCCTCAACCTTTATTTCTTGGCAAGCGATGTCGCCAGCGTGGTAGAACTGGCTTACGGCCTCGTCAGCGGCAAGGGCTATACGTTCAGCTTCGGCGGTGAGGAAGGCGGCGACGGCAGTGGTGATGACCTCGACGCGGGTAGCGCGGCAGAAGGTGAAGGCATCGAGGGCGAAAGCGCCGAAGAAAACGCCGGCTCAGCCGACCCGGAATTCGCGGGGCTGGAAGATGAGGCCGCTGGCGGTGGTGACGACTATCAAAAGCCAGTGACGCTCAATGCCAACGCTGAACTGGTCTATCAGGTCTTGATGAGCCGCAATCAGGGTTG
Organism: Anaerolineae bacterium; assembly: GCA_034437835.1. Taxonomy (GTDB): domain Bacteria; phylum Chloroflexota; class Anaerolineae; order Aggregatilineales; family Phototrophicaceae; genus Flexicrinis. The sequence goes on from DAOTTP010000193.1 coordinate 9,715, forward strand.
GGTCAGCAACGAGGACATCGGCGTGATTGACCAGATTGTGGGCGCAGACCTGACTCCGGCGCAGATGGAGCGCCTATTAGCGGCTCTCAACACGGCCAAACTAGGCGCAAATCCGTTCAAGAATCTGACGCGAATCATCGAAATCACCCATCAAGCGAAAGCCGAACCACAGGCCGAGCCATCTCAAGACGGGACGGGGCAATCTACGGCGGGCAACGGTCAAGGTGAAGGGACAGCAGCTGAGGACGGTGCGGGCGGCGGTGGCAACGACCAAGCGGACATCATCCTATTAGAGGACGACCCATCACTGGATAAGGCGGGCGCGAACTCTGCTGAGGACGAGCGCGTAGACCTTAACGCGGGCGAACAGAACGCCAATGCGCCCGTCCCAGCCCAACAAGGCGACGCAAAAACGGCCCAACCACCCCAGATCGACCCTGACATCCGCGACTTCATGAAACGGGCGTTGGTCGCTATCACCGACAAGGGGATGAATGGCTACGCAGAATTTGGCGGCAAAACGTATAACGAGCTTGCACCCGGCGACACGTTCACCGGCATGGTCACGGTGCAGATTCAAACCCCAATCACCGACGGCGAGGGGAATAAATCTGTCCAAAACGTCTGGTATGGGGGTCAAGCCCAGTTCAAAGTCCTCAACAAATTGGGGAGTGGTCATATTGAGGTGATTCGCTCGGTCATGCAGGGGTATAACCAGCACGGGCGGTTTGTCGGGACGATTGCCGCCGCCAAGATGACCGTGGAATCGCAGGGCGAACT
>DAOTTP010000194.1:0-9845 GCA_034437835.1 Anaerolineae bacterium
GCCTCAAGATGATCCACCGAGGCCGCGCCGAGGCCGACGGCCATCTCTAAGCCGCCCAGCGCTGTGAATTGGTCAACGTGGGCGCGAACGATACAGCCCAGCGCCCCCGCCGCCGTCAACATCGCACGCGATTGTTCGACGCTAAAGGCGTGGTTCTCACAAAACACATCCACCGACAATGGGATGTGCTTGCGGGCGAAATGCGACTCGCCATACCAGCGGACGACTGCTGGTAATACCACGCTCAATAAGTAATTCAGATAGGCGTCGGCGTCCCCGTTCAATTCCGGCGGGACGGCGTGAGCGCCCAAAAAAGTCGGGAGGAGTCCGATGGGGTGGGTCTGGTCGAGCGCGGCGGCGGCGTGCAGCAGCTTGAGTTCGGTGTCGAGGTCGAGTCCGTAGCCGGTTTTGACCTCTAGTGTGGTCGTCCCTTGCCTGAGCATGGTATCGAGGCGGGCGCGGCCTGATGCAATCAGCGAATCGAGGTCAGCGGCGCGAGTCGCCCGCACGGTAGATAAAATGCCGCCGCCCGCCGCCAAAATGTCCAGATAGTGCGCCCCGGCCAGCCGCATCTCAAAGTCGTTGAGCCTATCGCCGCCGTAAATCAGGTGAGTGTGACAATCGACCAAGCCGGGGACGACGGCTCGCCCGTCCGCGTTGATGAGGGTCGGGGCGGCATATTCGGCGCGGATGTGCGATGTCTCACCAACGGCTGCGATTCGTCCGTCGATAATCGCCAGCGCGCCGTCTGGAATCAGCCCAACCTCGCGCAGCGCCGCCCCGCGCTTGGGGGTCGGGGCGTCGCACGTCACCAGATTAGCGTGGATGAGCAGGGCGTCAACGGTTTGCATGATGTTTATTTCCCCATCATCGGGATTTTGACGCCGTGAGTCTTGGCGAAACTGATGGCTTCAGGGTAGCCCGCGTCGGCGTGGCGGACGACGCCCATGCCCGGGTCGGTGGTCAAGACGCGCTGTAAACGGCGGGCGGCCTCTGGCGTGCCGTCGGCTACAATCACCTGACCGGCGTGGATGCTATAACCGATGCCGACTCCGCCGCCGTGGTGCAAACTGACCCATGTCGCGCCGCCGACGGCGTTAATCATCGCATTCAGAATCGGCCAATCGGCAATGGCGTCGCTGCCGTCGCGCATGGCTTCGGTCTCGCGGTTGGGGCTGGCGACGCTGCCGCTGTCCAGATGGTCACGCCCAATCACAATCGGGGCGCTGACCTCGCCATTGGCGACCATCTCATTCAGGCGTTGACCGGCCTTAGCGCGTTCGGCATAGTTCAACCAACAAATCCGCGCCGGTAAGCCCTGAAACGCGACTTGCTCGGCGGCCATTTTCAGCCAACGATGCAGGTGGATGTTATCAGGGAACAATTCCGCAATCGCTTTATCGGTGGCGTAGATGTCGGCGGGGTCGCCACTGAGCGCAACCCATCGGAACGGGCCATTGCCCTCGCAAAACAGCGGGCGGATATAGGCGGGGACAAATCCAGGGTAATCGAAGGCGTCGGTCACGCCCGCGTCAAAAGCGCGTTGGCGCAGATTGTTCCCGTAGTCGAATACGACGCTGCCCAGTTCTTTGAAGTCTAACATCGCCCGCACATGCGCGCTGATGCTATCGGTCACGCGCAGATTGTAGGCGGTGGGGTCGGACTCGCGGAGCGCTGTCGCCTCAGCCGGAGTCATGCCGACGGGAATATAACCATACATCAGGTCATGGGCGCTGGTTTGGTCGGTCACGACATCTGGGACGATTCCACGCAAGACCAGTTCCGGCAGAATCTCGGCGGCGTTGCCAATCAGCGCAATCGAACGCGGCGTGCCGGATTTTACGGCCTCCTCAACCTGAGTCATGGCGTCCTCTAGGTCGTCGCAGATGACATCGACTTGGCGCATCGACAATCGGCGTTCGGCACGCCAACGGTCTACCTCAACCAAGAGGCCGACGCCCTCATTCATGGTGATAGCGAGGGGTTGTGCGCCGCCCATCTCGCCGAGTCCGGCGGTGAGTACCCATTTCCCGCGCAGAGTCCCCCAGCCGTGTTGACGCGCCAACGCGCCAAATGTCTCATACGTGCCTTGCAGAATGCCTTGCGTGCCGATGTAAATCCAGCTTCCGGCGGTCATCTGGCCGTACATAATCAGGCCGTCGCGCTCCCAATTATCAAAATTCTCTTGAGTCGCCCACTTGGGGACGATGTTGCTATTGGCGATCAGGACGCGGGGCGCGTCGGTATGGGTGCGAAAGACCGCAACCGGTTTGCCGGATTGGACGAGTAGAGTCTCATCTGGCTCAAGGTTTTTGAGCGACTCGAGAATCGCGTCGAACGAGTCCCAATTACGGGCGGCGCGGCCACGTCCGCCGTAGACGATCAGGTTATCGGGGTCGAAGGCGACTTCTGGGTCGAGGTTGTTTTGCAGCATCCGATAGGCGGCTTCGATCTGCCAATTTTTACAGGTGAGGTCAGTGCCGCGTGGTGCGCGGATCGGGCGGGGGTGAGTCATGATATATTCCTTACAATAACTGATTCAAAATCGTCCAAATTCCGGCGGCGACGAGCCGACTGGTGCGCCCGTCGATGTCGTAAGTCGGGTTGACCTCGGAAAATTCGATGAGCAATGGGCTGACCTTACGGTCTGCGGCGATGCGGCACAACCGCAAAAATTCCTCAGCGCTGAAACCAGCCGGATTCGGGGCGCTGACGCCGGGCGCATCGGCGGCGGTGACGGCATCCATATCGAATCCCCAGAAGGCGGCGGGCGAGGTGAGTCTGATGGGTTGGATGCGCGATTCAAAGGTCGAAAACGCATCGGTGGTGCTGCGGATATACGGCATCGGGATGATATTCGCGCCCTTGCCGCGCAGATAATCAATATGCGACCCTGCCGCGCTGAACGGCTGTGTCCCGACTTCAAAAAACCAATCGGGTTTGAGCCGACCTTCCTCCAACAATTGACGGTAGGGCGTCCCGCTGTGGCGTTCCGCCGACTCGCGCACGTCCAGATGGGCGTCCACGTTGACCGCGAGGAATGGCTGACCGTCCCGCGCCGCCCACATCCCTGACGCATCGGGGTAACTAATGTCGTTGCCGCCGCCTAATACGATGACGATTTTGCCGTCTTGGAGCAGGTTTTTGACGATGCTTTGATGGAAGGCGTGGGTTTTCTCTAGGGTTGACTGGATAATTGTGTCGCCGAGGTCGAACAGGGTGGTATCCCATTTGGATTGAGCGACCAGCTTATACAGATAGCGGCGGATTTCGGTTGGCGCACCCGCCGCGCCGACTCTGCCGCCGTTGCGCCGCACGCCCTCATCTTGTGGGCAGCCGAGAATCACAATTTTTGCCGCCGCATAATCTTCTGGTAGGTGGCGGACGATTTCACCGAGGCGCGGGTCGGCGGGTTCGTTCCGGTGGAAAAATAAGTCGGTATCGGGGCGGGTAGTCAGTACGAAAACGTCGGTCATATAATCCCCTGAAATTCGGTTTTGAACGGCAGGTAATCCATCCGGCATAGCGCCTGATACCACACGGCGGGGCGCGTCCCTGTGCCACCGGCGGCGGTATACGTCACGCGGTCAAGCGTGAAGGCGGGCGTGCCGTTCTCCACCGAAAGGCGCTCGGATTCCTCTAAGTTGAGGGGGCGGGCTTCGACGGTATAGGTGGCGCGTACCAGCGGGAGCTTATATTTATGCGTCAGCAGCCAATGAATCGGTTGGACGGTGAAATCGTCGTGAATCAGGTCAGGCGCGAGCGATTGCGGCAGGGCGCGGCCTTCATACATCACGCGGACGCCATCTTGGACGCGGGCTTGCGCGACCACAATCACGGGCGTATTGAGTGGGATGTCTAACCGCGCTGATAGGTCGGCATTGGCGGGCATGATGTCGGCGCGTAGCGTGCGGATTTCAAGCGTCGGGGCGGGGTCGGTCAGCGTGAAGGGGAGTAGGGTCAGCGGCGGCGGGTTGACGAATACACCGCGCCCTTGTTCGCGCCGGATGACGCCCTCAGCGGCCAATATATCGAGCGCCTTCCGCACCGTCCCTCGACTGACATGGTGCGAACGGCACAGCCATTCCTCAGTGGGGAGTTGTTTGTGCGGTGGGAGCTTGCCATCGGTGATGTCGCGGCGGAGTTGCGTGTATAGGGCATGGTATTTAGGCGAAATCGGCATAAGATTTGTCCACTTGTCCAGACAAATTTGAGTGTAACGCTGAAATAAATCTAAGTCAATGGATTGTGTTGGCTCAGGTTCAGACGGTGTGAAATGACTACCAATGTAGGGGCGCCCTTCTGGGCGTCCGCCTGTTCCGAAAACGGACGGCAAGAATGCCGTCCCTACACCACGCGATTTGAACATGAGCCATTATGTTTTGATCATATTAGCTTGATAGAATGTGAGACAAGCAATAAGTTACTCTATTGGTCAAAGAAACGGACGAGATTACATCATGACAATATCCCCCGCCGAACAAAAAATCCGCGCACAATTGCCGATTGTGCGCCTTCTAAACGGTTATATGCCGCTCTGGTTGACGCGCTGGGCGATTAAGCAATCTGTGAATCGCGTCAAGTTGTCCGCAGACATCACCCATTCCCATATTTCTGCCGATGGTGTGCCGTGCGAATGGATCGTCCCTAAAAACAGCGCGACGGATCAAGTGTTGCTCTATCTACACGGCGGCGGATTCGTCTTAGGTCTGACCTCCCTACACCTAGAGATGGTCGCGTATTTGGCGCAAAAATTGGGGATGCGCGTCTTGATGGTCGATTATTGCGTCGCGCCAGAGTTCCCTTTTCCCGCGCCGTTAGACGATTGCGTGAGCGCCTATCGCTGGCTAGTGAAGCAAGGATTTTCTGGGCAAAATATCGTGGTCGCAGGCGACTCGGCGGGCGGTAATCTGACCATCACGACGCTGATGACCTTGCGCGATGCTGGCGACCCGTTACCAGCGGCGGGGGCTTGCTTGTCGCCTGTGGGGAATATGGAAGCGCGAGGCGGTCTGCTTAAGGGACAGTATGACCCGTTGCTGCACCCCCGCGCCGCGACACTCTACAATAAATCCTACGTGGCTGACAATGACCCACGCACTCCGTTACTGTCGCCGGTGTTTGGCGATTGGCGTGGCCTGCCCCCGTTGCTCGTTCACTGTGGGGAAGATGAAATTCTGCGCGAAGACGCCGTTCAAATCGAAAAACTCGCCAAAGCAGCCGGCGTTGATGTTCAACTAGAGATTTACCCGCGCATGTGGCATGTCTGGCAAATTTATCCAAGTTTGCCGCAAGCCGTTCAATCATTGGATGATATTGCGGGGTTTTTGAAATCGCATATTGGAAAGCGCGTCTAATATCGGACGGAGAATATTTGTAAGGGCGCAGTTATGCGCGTGCGCCGCTTTTTTGCGCCTAAATTCTCACACCTGATAGACCAAATAGCGTTCCAGCAGCGGCGTGGCGTTGTTATACAACTGCGTGGCCGCCTCTGAATCGCCCATTTTGAGACAAATATCCCGCGCTAATAGGGTCGTCCGCAGCGTCTCGTGCATCGACTCGCGCTCTTGATAAATCACGAACGCGGTTTCGATATAGCCGAGGGCGCGTTCGGCGTGGTCGTGATTACCGGTGTTACGCAGACCGCGATATTGTAAATGGGCGTACAAAATCTGCGCGTGGGCGGTCAGGCGGTCATCGCCCAACCAATCGCCGTGATGGGTCAGCCAATCGGCGGCGCGGCGCGTGAAATTGGCGTCACCGTCATCGGTCAGGCATTCCAATTCGCCCAGCATGTGCGCGTGGCGGGCTTGGAGCGTGACATCCCCGCTGGTTGCGATATTGTCATATTGGTCGCGCAGCAGGTCGCGGGCTTCAAGCAGCTGCCCATCCAGCGTCAAGCCCTCTGCCAGCCCGAAGGCGGCGCGGACTTGCAGCACGGGCGGGACATCGGGGCGGTAATAGAGTTCATTGAACATGCGAATCGCGCCGCCCAAATCGCCGCCGTAGAGGAACGGGTACGCCCGCGTCAGTTGAATCTCTAGCCATTCGATTGGGTTGTCGATTTTATCAAAAGTGCTGGGGGTGATGTGCGCCGCGTCCCATGCGTCAGCGATACGCCCCAACGTCACCAGCGCTTCGATGTTCAGACGCCATAGGCGCGGAAAGGCCGCATCATGTCGGGCGACGGCGTTATCGGCACGCCACTTATACAGGAATCGGATGAACTCTGCGCCGCGTTGACCGGTGGCGCTCAGGAGTTGCCCGAAGATGGCGAAGCAGCGGATGTCGCCCAGTTTGGCCGCCCATGCCGTGATATGCGACTTTAACAGGGCGTCTTTGTCTACGATTTTGTCCGGCACTTGCGGTAAAGGGGTCAGCGGCGCAAACGGGGTCAAGAAATCGGGCAGTGTGCCGATGGTGATTTGAGCGCGGTTGCCATAAATCCCAGCGATGCTGTGGACGGCGGCAGCTAATGTTGACGGGTCTGGCGACAGCCATGTAAACCCGACGGCTTGTGGGGCGGCTGGGCGTAGTTCCAGATAATCTGGCGCGCTGTCTAGGTCTGCGCCGCTGTAGCCTAAGAACAGCCAATGTCCCCATTTTAACAGGTGTTGGAGGGTGATTCGGGCGCTGGCGTGCATCCCTAGACGGCGCTGACGGAGGGTGTCTATCAGGGTCGAGGCGTCCTCTACCGTCCCGTGCAGTTTGATAATTTGCAGCGGGGTGGTGGCGTGGTCAAACCGGCTGAGGTCATCCGCCAGTCGGTCAAAATGGGCGGAGGTGTAGTAGGTCTGATAGGGTACATCTAGTTTGTCGCAGGCACGCTCAATCATCCGGTCAAAGTTGGTGGTGATGATGACACGCACGCCGCCGGTTTTCGCCATCTGTGCGATTCGCAGGTGTGAGGCGTTAGGGTAGGCGCTATCTAACACGCGCAGCACTTCAAAATAGGTCGTCCCGGCCTCTTCCTCGATGATTTGGGCTTGGAAATCGGGCGGGAATCGTCCGGCTTTCTCGCGCCGGTCTAGGATGGCTTGTGCGAGGTCTGGTACATAGTCCTTGCCGGTCATGGACTCGACGCGGGCGGCGACGGCTTGCACAACCTCGCGGTTGAGCGTCCACCAATCGGGGAGGTTGGTGGGGGCGGCTTTGCTGACGCCTGCGCCGACGAACAGCACTAATTTCCCGCGTTGTATGAAGGTTTGGAGGGTTTCGAGGGTAGACATACGCGCAGACTCCTTTAATTAAAACGAGTATAACTCGGGTTTGGTGGGTTTGGCGTATGGAGACCGTCTTGAGTTTGAATTCAGAAACCGTTTGAAAGTTCCCCTCACCCTGTTCACCTAGCGGTGAACCGCCCCTCTCCCACAAGGGGTGAGGGACAAAAATGCCGAAAAAGTCCCCCTCGCCACCCTGTGGGAGAGGGGGATTTAGGGGGTGAGGGGATAACGATTGAATATTCAAACGGCCTCTTAGATTAAATACTTGTCACACCTAAAAACAGGGGCGAATCAGCGGATGGGGGTGATTTCTCTTGACAGATGACGCCTAGTATTACAAGATGGATTTCAAGACGTCAAAACATCAAAAGGATAATCCATCATGTCGGACATTAATTTCACGCTGGTGTTGTTTCAACTGTTAAATCTGATTGTGCTGGTCGTATGGTTGGTATTAGCAATACGAGCCTTCCGGCAATTACGCGATGCGAAAATGTCAGAAGGGGTGCGGATAGGTTGGGCGTTCCTGATCGTATTCTTCCCTGTCTTGGGCGCAGTCGCCTTTTTGAGCGTGCGTCCGGGATTGTCACAGACAAATGTTTAACGATTAGACCACGGCCTATCGTTAAAACTTGTCTATACAACTCATACAAACACGGCATGACGCGCAGTAGAGCGCTTGTGTACAATCAGAGTCTGTTTTATATATCCCCGAAAATTGCGCGGGCGGGCAAGCCTCGCCCCTACAGGACACTCTTAAATGACCACTTTATTGTTGAATGGTGAAACGCTCACGATTGAAGATGTCCTCGCGGTAGCCTATGGCGGGGCGGGCGCACCGCGAGTCGAAATCGACCCAGAAGCCGCAATCCGCATAGACCGCGCCGCCGCCGCCGTTCAACAGATGTTGGATGAGGGGCGCATCATCTACGGGATAACCACCGGATTCGGCGCGTTCAAAGACCGTGTGATTCCGCGTGACCAAGTGGAACGCTTGCAGCGCAATATTTTGGTCAGCCACGCCGTCGGACTCGGCGATCCGTTAGACACCGCCACCACTCGCGCCTTGATGTTGATTCGCGCCAACACGCTCGCCCGTGGACATTCTGGCATCCGACGTGTGACCGTCCAGACCCTGCTCGACATGCTCAACGCGGGGGTGCATCCGGTCATCCCAGAAAAAGGCTCGCTCGGCGCGTCCGGCGATTTAGCGCCGCTGAGTCACATGGCGCTGCCGTTGATTGGCGAGGGCATGGCCGAATATCACGGAAAAACACTGTCCGGCGCGGATGCGATGCACGCCGCCGGATTATCGACCCTGACACTGGCGGCCAAAGAGGGACTCGCGCTCACCAATGGCACAACCCTGATGACCGCGTTGGGCGTGCTGCTCACAGCGCGGGCAGAACGCATCAGCCGGACGGCAGACCTCGCGGGGTGCATGAGCCTTGAGGCGCTACACGGGACGCTTTTGGCCTATGACGCCCGCATCCACGCCTTGCGCCCGTTCCCCCGTCAGCAAGAGTGCGCCGCCCATCTGCGCCATTTGCTAGAGGGCAGCACCTTCACCCGCGAAAAAGAATCCCTCAACGTCCAAGACGCCTATACGTTGCGCTGCATCCCGCAAGTTCACGGCGCGGCGCGGGACGCTATCGCCTATGCGCGTTGGGTATTCGAGATTGAACTGAACGCCGTCACGGATAATCCGCTGATTTTCATTGATGATGACGGCGGAATCGAGGTGATTTCCGGCGGGAATTTCCACGGTGAACCGCTGGCGATTGCGCTGGATTATCTGGCGATTGCGGTGGCCGAATTGGGGAATATCAGTGAACGGCGCATCATGCGTCTGATTGATGAGGCCAGCAACACCCACACCTTGCCGCCATTTTTGACCCGCGAGGGTGGCTTGAACAGCGGCTTCATGATTCTGCAATATACCGCCGCCGCGCTCGCCACCGAGAACAAAGTCTTGGCGCATCCGGCCAGCGTCGATACCATCCCGACCAGCGCCAATGTCGAAGACCATGTGAGCATGGGCGTGACGGCGGGGCTGAAATTGCGCCAAATCACCATCAATGTCGAGCAGATTCTGGGGATTGAGTTGATGTCCGCCGCGCAGGGGGTCGATTTCCGGCGCGAGGACTTGGGGGATGGCGCTCAGATGGGGAAGGGGACAGCCCCGGCCTATGCGCGAATCCGCCAGCGCGTGCCGTTCATTGCCCGCGACGAGGCGCTCCACCCGCATCTGCTGGCTGTGTGTGATATGGTGCGGACGGGGGAATTGATTTAGGAATCCAAAATCTGAAATGCACCCGAAAAACAACCTTCTTTTGGTAATATCGTCCTGAATAGAGTACAGTCAGACCATATTCTTACGTATCTTAGGTGAGCCACCATGTCTCAACTGTCATCGGGTCAAATGCTCGGCAAATATGAACTGCGTGACATGTTGGGTTCAGGCGGGATGGGCGCGGTTTATCGCGCTTATGACCACACTCTCAGCCGAGAAGTCGCGGTGAAGGTCGTGCATCTGGTCAGTGGTGGCGCGGATTTTCAGGCGCGATTCATCCGCGAGGCCAAGACCGCCGCCGGACTTGAACACAGCCACATCGTGCGCGT
>DAOTTP010000195.1:0-19823 GCA_034437835.1 Anaerolineae bacterium
TCAGAACAGGATATGCGCTAAAATCAGGCAATAAAACCGAAGAAGTATTCCGAATACGATGTAGGAGGTGATGATGTCTACGCAAGAGAAAAACCCTAGTTTGGTGGATGAAATCACCGAATTTCTGGCGAGTCATCCTTCTGATGAAGAGATTTTGGCGTATCACGCCTCCGAATCCATACAGAATCGTGTATCTGACCTGTTGGAGCGCAATCGCATAACCGGATTGAGTCCTGATGAAACGCATGAAATCGACGAATATGAATTCCTCGAACATTTCGTCGCGATGTTGAAGGCCAAAACCCGCTTACGGATGCAAAGGCTCTCCGCGTGACCATCCCAAATGCCTTGCGTCAATCGGTATTCGAGCGTGCCGCTGGCTGCTGCGAATATTGCCTGATGTCATTGCAAAACTTGTACATCCGATTTGAAATCGACCATGTTATCGCCGAAAAGCATGGCGGGCCGACAACAGAAGATAACCTGTCGTTGAGTTGTATGCGGTGTAACCGAAATAAAGGTAGCGACATTGCATCCTTTGATTGGGATGCGAAAGAAATCGTCGCACTGTATAACCCGCGTCTGATGCGATGGGATGACCACTTTGAACATCTTGACGGATGGTTAAAAAGGCGCACCCCAATCGGTGATGCAACCATCCGACTGCTAAAACTGAATACGCCGGATCGAATTGATGAACGGCGTGCGTTCTCGCTGACCGGGGATTACCCGTGCAGCACAATAGCTAAATCCAGTTAACCTACAAAAAGGGAAAACAACCCATGACTCGTGAAGCCGTAATCGTCGCAGGCACGCGCACCGCCGTCGGGAAAGCCGTGCGCGGCAGCACCAAATCCGCCCGTTCTGATGACATGATGGCCGTCGTCATCCGTGAACTACTCGCCCAGACCAACGGCAAACTCGACCCCGCCGAAATCGACGACCTGATTATCGGGTGCGCGATGCCGGAAGGCGCGCAAGGCTTGAATTTCGCCCGCGTGATTGGCTTGCGCGCCGGTCTGCCGTTAGAAGTCGCCGGCCAGACCGTCAACCGCTTCTGCTCGTCCGGCCTCCAGACGATTGCGATGGCCGCCCAGAGCATCATCGCCGGTAGCGCAGATATCATCATCGCGGGCGGCGCAGAATCAATGTCGCTCGTCCCGATGAGTGGACATCACATCAGCCCCAACCCGTATATGGCCGAGAACGACCCCAACGTCTATATGGGGATGGGCTTGACCGCCGAGCGTGTGGCGAAAGAATACAACGTCAGCCGCGAGGACATGGACGCCTTCTCCGCCGCCAGCCACGCCAAAGCTGCCGCCGCCTATGACAACAACCGTTTTCAGGGCGAAATCGTCCCGTTTGAGTGGGAAGAAACCACGATTGGCCGCGACGGGATGCCGTCTACGGCCATGCTCCGCATTGAGGTAGACGAACATCTGCGCCGCGAGACCACGCCGGAAGGTCTGGCTAAACTCAAGCCGGTGTTCAAGCCCGATGGCAAGGTCACGGCGGGCAATAGCTCGCCCCTCAGTGACGGCGCTGCGGGCGTGATTGTGATGGAAGCCGAGACCGCCGCCCGACTCGGACTGACGCCACTGGCGCGGTTCGTCGGCTTCAATGTGATGGGCGTCCGCCCCGAAGTGATGGGGATCGGCCCTGTCGCCGCCGTGCCGAAGTTGCTCAAGCGCACCGGCCTGTCGCTAAATGATATTGACTTGATCGAGTTGAATGAGGCGTTCGCGTCGCAGGCGTTGGCAGTCATCCGAACGCTGGAAATCAACCCTGAATTGGTCAATGTGAACGGCGGCGCGATTGCGCTCGGCCACCCATTGGGTTGCACCGGCTCAAAATTGACCGTCACGCTGATGAACGAAATGATGCGCCGCAAGAGCAAGTACGGCATGGTGACGATGTGCATCGGCGGCGGCATGGGCGCAGCCGGACTCTTCGAGAATCTGAACTAGGCACGACACAAAATCGGTGGGCGGTTCGTGAACCGCCCCCATCCTTATGGTTGTGGGGCGAGGTCGTTTCGCACATAGATGTGAAACCCATCTGCAATCGTCAATAGCGTATAGTCGGGCGCAATCACGGCGTCAATCACCCCACGCGAAACCATATAATCATAGAGGTTGGGGAAGTCATCCGAACACGACCCACACCTATCAGACCGGAAAATCGCCAGCTTAGGGGTATAGGCCGCCATATCTTCCACAAACGTATCCAGATATTCCTGCATATACTCTGGGACGATATGCGCTGGGTCGGTATAGGGCAAGCCCGCATACTGGTAAAACGCGATTGGGAACGGCGTCGCCATCGGATAGCGCGACGCGCTACGGCGATTGAGTCGCGCCAGCATCGGGAAGGCTGGGTTGGGAAGGCTATCGACGAACATCACGCGGTCTCCCGGCTGGGTATAGGTTTCGATGCTGGATGACAGCGGGTACAACTCCGATAGCTCTGGATGCTGGTCAAACCGAACCAGTTCCCCCACTTTACCGACCTCTGCAATGAGTAGGCCAACCCCCACCGCGATACTCGTGGTGATGACCACGAATCGCGCAAGATTCTGGCGGCGTGCATCGGTCAAACGCAGATGGCCTGACACGGCCTCCAACGCTAAAAGTAGACCCGTGAGCGTGCTGCTGGTCAGGAACGGGATAGCGTGATACGTCCAGCCTTTCCGTTGTAGCAAAAAACCGACCATGCTTCCGACCCCCATCGCGCCTAATGCCAATAAGAGGTTGCGCGGCACGACTCGGTGTTTATAGCGCAGCGCGGCCAGCACAAACGGCACGGCCATGATAGCGATATTCAACAAGACGATGGGCTGCTGACTATCCCACGGGATGGGGCGATACACCCCGTATCCGGCGCTCAGGCGCTGAATTAGGGTGATGAGGCCGCGCAAAATATCTGGGTTGAGCGCGAAATACAGCCCGTGCAGCCCCGCGACGAGCATCACCCCGGCGACTTCTGGCGTGCGGAGATACCAGCGGCGCGTGGTCAAGAGCGCGACGCCCTCGACCAGCACTCCGGTCAGGGCGAAATAGGGTTTAATCGCCAAACCGATACCGGCCATCAAGCCAACCGTCAGCGCCATGCCGCGCCCAATCGGTTTTTCGTCACGGCGCATCACGCGCACGACCAGCCACGGCAGATACAGCAAGGTGAAGAGGTGTTCGCGCTGCCCCCACTGAAAAGTGTTGAACATTAGCCACGACACCAGCGCCATCCCGAACACCACCATCAAGGCCAAACTGTGCGATTCTTGGTAGGCGATCAGCAGTCGCCAAGTCAGGGTCAGGCTCAGCAACAGCACGACAATCAAGCAAATTTGTAAGGTGATGGTCGGCGGCAGGCTGGTTATGCGGGTCATCAGCGCCGGAATCATATACAGGGCGTGAATCATCGGGAAATTATTTTCCTCATAATCCACATACGGACGCTGACCGTCCAACATCTTTTGGCCGATTTCGGTATACAGCGTCACATCTGGGCCGAGGTAATGCGGGATAAAGGCGATGCCGATGAGGGTCATCAAGACAAAAAAGATGATAAATCCTAAGAGTGCGCGTTCAAACACGGTATAAGCCGAGAATTTTAGCATGGGAGTCCTGTGGGTTTCAGGTGATAACTATTCCCATGATAACAGCCGCCGCGCCAATTAAAAAAATAACCCCAAAGCCCCCTCATCGTGAAGGGGCTTTGGGGTCGGGCGTGAAAAGGCGTGAGGGTTACGCTTCGACGGTCTCGCGGACGGCGACTGTACCAGCGGTGTCGCGGGCGTAGAAGGCGATTTCGTCTTTAATCATCTCGAAACCGGGTTTGGGCGTGTTATACACCCAAGCGACGTTCTTGGCGCTCAAGCCGGGGGCTTCGAGGTCAATCCAGAAGCATACGCCCTTGTAGGGACAGGTATAGGTGCGCTCCGTGATGACCAGATGGGTCATATCGACGGATGCTGGGGCGAAATACCAGTTGCCCTCAAACACGCGGGCGCTGTTATCAGACGGGCTACCGCTGGCAATTACAGCGTCGCCGCCTTTTTCTTTAATGACGAGGGGCATGATAATCCTCACTCCTACCTAGAGATGTACGCGCCGTGCGCGTCATTCATATTCTAACATTACGTTTCCGACGCCGCGCTTGGATGTCCCCTTACGACGAAACAAGCGAGGTCTCATCATCTACACAGGTAGGACAGGGTTAGCCGTCGCACCAATCCGCCAAACAGGTCGGGGCGGGCGAAAAGCCGCTGAGATTCGGCAACCCCCGGAACTGGTCATCGGTTAGCGTGGTGTTCTGATACTCGATGAAGACTTGGAAATTCGCCCCGCTGACCAATATCATGTTGGAATAGTCGGCGTAGCTGCGAGCAATCACCTGAATCGGCGTGCCGCGTGGGATGATACCGACCTTGAGTGTTGCGCTGGGGTCAAGGAAGGCAATGGCGATTTCGGTATCAATCTGATATTCCGAGAGGACGGTCAGCGATGAGTTGAACAGGCCGTTCTCTAAGTTGCTGGCGAGGATGCGCGTCTCGGTGAAGCGCGTGGCGGCGACTTCGGCGTTATAGCAGAAATTTGGGTCGTTGGCATCGACTTCCAGCGTGAACAATCCGCCGCGCTGTAAGAGCGCAATCAGGGTTTGGGTGGCGCGGTTGCACTTGAACAACGGATCGGCGCTACGCCAACCCGCCGGACGTGTGCCGGGGCCATAGAACAGGTCAGCCATCAGTTCGATGTCGTGGCGAGTATCGCGGGCAATCGCCAGCGGCGTGCTGCCCACCGCGCCAAACCATCCGGCAGGGCGCGTGGCGACATCAACCAAGCCGCCGTACAGCAATTCGAGGTCGAGGCGGGTTAATAACCCCAATTGCGGGTCGGTGGGGTCGTTGCTGCCTGACCAGCCTTCTGGGCGGGCGGCGACGCCAACTTGCTCATCGGCCAATAGTTCGAGATCGGAGCGCACATCCAAGAGGATACGCGCCTCTGGGGCGATGACCGGGGTCGGGGTGAAGGTCGGGACAGATGTCGGCGGGGGGGCGGTGAATTCTGGGTCGAACGGGGTGGGCGTGGTGAAGCCGGCTGCTTGCGCGGTCACAGTGGCAAAAATCGCGGTCTGAGTCAGGTCGGCATCCGCTGGCGTGGAGATCTGTTCGAGCTGGACGCTGACAGTAGGGTTGCCGGGTTTACCAAACGCTGTGGCAAACGGCAGCACCAACATCAGCACAAAAGCGATGGTTTTTAAGGCACGCGACATGAATTCTCTCCTTCAATCCGCGGCTAAATCAGCGCGGGATTCTTCTAATCCAAATGTTTTTAGGCGGGCGTGATACTGGGCGATGACCCCGCTACCGTGGTCGTTGAAATGCCCTTTGACTTGTGATGAATCGACCTGTGCCGCTGACTCTCGGCGCTGGGTTTGAGCGTTGAAACGTCGCACTTTGCGCCCCTGCTCCCAGCGCTCGACGGTATCGCCCAACCGCCCGCCCAACAGCCATTCGCCCAGCCGCTTGAGTCCGCGCCCGACGCGCCCAGAGGCGGAAATGTTCTGACGTGGGAACGGCGTCACGGCATTGGGGAGGTGGTCAGATGTCCAAGCGTTGGCGGCGCGGAACGCGGCATACAGCCCATCAGAATCGGCCAGCGGGACGGCCTGCGCGATTTCATGCGCGATATAGACATCACGGCGGCGCTGTGCCAATGAATCCGCCGCCAGCACGAAATTGGGGCAAATCGGCCAGCCCCATAAGCGCGAGAGGCGTACCACCCCGATGATGAGCAGACGCGCCAGCCAGACGCGCCCCGGCACAGTCAAGATAAAATAGTCAAAATCATCGCTGAGGTGGGCGGGGTTGTCCATCGCCAATGCGCCGGTGACGGCCACCATCCGCACGAACGGGACGCACGCCAGCCATTGACCCGCTGCCGCCGCCTTCGGCCACAACCGCGCCGCGAGGTCGTCGCGCTGACCCCGCATATCCATGAGCGATTCGCGCCCAACGAGCGTTATACCCCCGCTTGCTTGAACCAAAACCTCGCGCAGCACCGGAGACTCCTCAAGGGCGTACAACACGGCGTCTAAACTGACCGCGTGCGATGACATCAAAAAGTGATGCAGTTCATCGGCGCGTAACGCAAAATCGAACACATCCGCGTATAAAACGGTGCGTAAGATGGCCGCCTCCAACACGGTATTAGGTTTCAAACAGCCCCCAAGCACGGTTTGCACCCCCGTATTATAATCCAAAACGAGGTTTCTCTGCACTTCTGGACATCCGCAAGGCGTCCATACAAAGAAAGGTTTTTTGATGAAACGTTGGCTGATTTTGGGAGTAGTGGTGGTTTTGGCGTTGGACGCGGTGTTGGTTTCCGCACAAGATGAGGTTGTGACGCCGACTCCTGAGCGAGTCGAGTTGGCGGCGTCGGATGAGCGACTGTTAATCGGGGATGTGTTTACCCCGGCTGAAACTGCGGAAGGTGGCGCTCCGGCTATTTTGTTGATACACCAGAATCGCAGCAATCGCGGTATGTGGCAGCCAATCATACCCGCATTGTTGGCCGAGGGTTGGATCGTCCTGACGATTGACTTACGCGCCCATGGCGACACTGGTGGGGCTGTCGATTGGATATTGGCGCAGGAAGATACGCAGTTATGGCTGGCTTATTTGCTGGCGCGTGAAGGCGTGAATCCCGAAAAAGTAGCCGTAATGGGCGCGAGTATCGGCAGCAATCTGGCGCTGGTCGGATGCGCGGCTAATCAAGATTGCCTGACTGCCATAGCATTGTCGCCCGGGCTAGACTATTTTGGCGTGATGCCCGAAGAATCTGTATCAGATGGTCTACGCCGCCGGTCTGCGCTGTTGATCGCCTCGCGTGGTGATACGGCTAGCGCAGTAGCGGTGCGCCAGATGGCGGGCAGTTCAAAGGGGCCGGTGGGGATGCGCGTTTATGATGGGTTCTCGCACGCCGCAGATTTTTTCGATGACGAATTAGAGAGCGTCACGGGATTGGTTGTCTCGTGGCTGACCGATGCCTTCGCGGACTAGGCCGACGCAGATGGTATGATGTTTGACGAATAATACGGCGGGCGACCCATCGGGTCGCCTAACTATCCCTATTGAGATACTCCTATGCGTCGACTCACGCTGATATTGTGCTTGCTCGTCCTATCCACATTGGGAGTCATCCCGACGGAATGGTGGCAGTCGGTGGACTGCGGCACAGCCGAGTCGCTGGCCTATCCGTTTGATACGGCGCGATTCGTATTGGTACAGGGCTATACCGTCCCTAGTCCGCGCCATCAAGGGCGCTATCACACTGGGGAGGATTGGTCGATTCCCGGCGGGGATGCGCTCGGTCAGCCCGTGACGGCGGCGGGACGCGGCAAAATCCGCTACAGCTATGCGGTGGGTTGGGGGCGCGACGCCGGTGTGGTCATCGTCGAACATCACATGCCGGACGGCGTGGTGCTGTATAGCCAGTATGGGCATATCACAGAGTCGGACGCGGTGAAATTCCGCGCCGTTGGGGAGTGCGTCGAACAGGGCGATATATTGGGTGTGGTGGCCGATGTCCGCCCCGCCCCGCATGTGCATTTCGAGATACGCCTCGCGCAGCCGGATACCCCCGGCGCGGGGTATACATGGACATTGCCAGAGGCCGACTCCATCGGATACCGCAGCCCGTCGGCATTGGTGGGGGCGTATTCGGTAGTTCATTCTGACGCCCCGTAACAAATCCCACATATAGCCACATTTTCCCACACCAAACCCGTGCTTTTTGCCGTGCGATTCGCTACCATCGCTGGCATATCCGCGCATACCCCCACCCTGAAAGTTTAGGCCGCTTATGATGATTTCCCGTGGCTACGGACGTCGCCCCCGTCGGATGCGCCGACGGTCTATCCCGTTTGCCATTTTGCAGGGGGTCATAGCTGGGATGCTGGTCTGGACATTGGGCTGGGTCGGGAGCGTGTTGACGCCCGCGCCCAATCGTCCCGCCGGTGGAGAATTGGACGCCGCCCGCCGCGCCTTTGATGCCGGAAACTTGGATGAATCGATTGCCGCCGCCGAACGCGCCCTCGCGGACATCCCAGAATGGCCGCCCGCCGCGCTCCAAATGGTGCGAGCGCTGGTCTACCGAAGTTATGTCGATTATGACGGCGCACCTGACCGGCGTCGGGCGCTAGAAGTCAGCAAAGCCGTACTAGAAGCGAATCCTGACGACGCGGACGCTTTGGCGGCACGGGCGTTCGCGCTGCACGCTGATGGGCAATCGCTGGCCGCGTATCGTCTAGCCGAACGCGCCTTGCGACGGGACGCTCGCCATACGTTCGCCCGCCTGACGTTGGGCTTGGCGTATGCCGGAGTCGGGTCATTTGAGCGCGGCCTAACCGAATTGCGCCAAGCTGTGCGCGCTGGGGATTATCCGATGGACGCGCTACGGGCGTTGGCGGTGGTGCAATCCGACAGCGGGCGTTATCGGGACGCTGCCGCCGGAATCGACCAAGCCATCGGCTATAACCGCGCCCTGATTCCACTGCATTTCGAGCGAGCGTTATATGCACTACAAGTCGGGGACAGCGGGGCGGCCAGCACCGCTTATTTGCGCGTGTTGGCGCTGGACTCGGATAACGTGAAGGCGCGGCTACGAATCTGTGAGTTGAACTCGATGTTGCGCCAGCGGGATAGCGCCTTGCGCTATTGCCTTGAAGTGGTCGAACTCGCGCCGGATTGGTCGGATGGTTGGCACGCGCTGGGGCGCGAATATTTCTTAGACGGGGATTTCCGCGAGGCGCAAGGGGCGCTCAACCGGTGTTCGACGCTAGAGGTGATGCAAGGCATTCCCCCGTCAGGGCGCACCTTTGAGTGTTGGTATCTGCAAGGGCAAGCGGCAGAACTCAACGGAGATTGCGCGGGGTTGGTCGCGACCTATAACGAGTTTCGGGCGATGTCGGCGGTGGGCGCGTTCACCGAGACGTGGACGTATCCGCCAGAAGGCCCCGCCGCGTGCCTCACGCCATAGTCAGCGCTTCGTAATCGGCGCTTCGTAGGGGCGACTCATGAGTCGCCCTGCCGTAAAAAGTGGTCGGGCGATTGGGGGATAATTGGCTGTATACCGACCATCCAATCGGCGCGACAATAGACGGTATAGAACATGGACTCTAATGGGATTAAACCTCCTATTTCGGCGGGATTACCCTTAGAGAGTCTTGTATCATCACTGCGACCACACGACATAACATACAGAGGCAACACATCACATGAAAGTACGCGCATGGGTGAGTTTTTGGATTTTGGCCGCCATTTGGGGGTCATCTTTCCTGTTAATCCGCATCGGCGTGTCGGAAGAAGCGGGCGCTGCCACCCTCTCCTCTGCACAGGTCGCGTTCATCCGCTCGACCATCGCGGCCATCGGGCTGAATATCGTCTTGTTCGCACGCGGTAAGCGCCACAATTATGACCTCTCGACATGGGGCGGCCTCGCGCTAGTGGGCATCGGCAACGCCGTTCTCCCGTATTGGCTGATCGGACTCGGCGAACAGAGCATCGAATCATCACTCGCCAGCGTCGTACAGGCCACCGTGCCGCTATTTTCGCTGGTGATTGCCCACTTTTTCCTCACGGATGAAAAGATTAACCCGCAGAAATTGGTCGGGTTGGCGCTGGGATTCACAGGCGTGGTCGTCTTGGCGACTCGGAGTGCGGGTGGGGGGGAAGAAAATTCGCTGATCGGGATGTTGGCGGTTGTGCTGGCCTCGTTGAGCTATGCGATTTTCGTGGTCTACAGCCGTCGGTCACTGCTCAAGAAATTACAACCGATTCAGGTCGCGTCGGGGTCGTTCATCTTCTCGTCGTTGGGCGGAATCGTGTTCATTTATCTTGAACCGCTGTTGGGTGGACGCGCACCAGCAGATTTGGCGCTCGTGCCGCAAAACGTCATCCTTGCGGTGGTACTGTTGGGCGTGGTCAATACGTTCGTGGCATACCTGTTCTTCTATTCCATCATCAAGGAACTGGGCGCGTTCGTCGCATCGAATGTGACGTATGTCGTGCCGGTATTTGGGGTGATTTTGGGCGCGCTATACGGTGAGCAAATTGATGCGCGGTTGCTGTTGGGCGGCGGCTTGATTTTCTCTGGTTTGGCGGCCATCAACCTCGGCGGGCGGGTGCGGATTTGGTGGGCAGCGCGTAAGGCGGCGGCTGCATGAGCGTCCCAGACCGGCTGATTACCACCCACCTCGCCCTATACTCCCGCGAACAGGTGCGCGATGTCCCCAAACCAGATGGGGACATCGACGTGCGCCAATGGGGACAGGTTGATGTGCGGTTTTACCTGTTCCTCTACCAAACTGTGGGCTATGACCTGCGCTGGCGTGACCGGCTCATCATGCCGGAATCAGAACTGGCGGCGGCGTTGGCCGAGGCGGAAGTCCATATTTTATTCGTCGGGGGCGTGCCAGCCGGATATATCGAGTTGGTTCCATTTCCTGATGGCAGCGTCGAAGTCGCATATTTCGGCTTACGCCCAGAATATCACGGGCGCGGGTTGGGCAAATATCTGCTCAGTTATGGGCTGGTGCGGGCGTGGGAACTCAACCCGACGCATGTCCACCTGCATACCTGTAACCTCGACGGCGCGTATGCGCTGCAAACCTATCAGTCACGCGGGTTTGAGGTCGTGCGCGTCGAGGCAGAACCGATGCCGGAACGGTATAAAACCTAAAATTCCGCGTATGCCCACAACAGGTCAAAACCGCGTGCGTAGATAATCACGCTGTTGTACAGCGATAAATCGGCGTCGCTGGGGATTTGATACGCTTGATTCCCGACATCATACGCCAATGGGTCAAGCACGAAATCATCCGGCGTCAATTTATATTCCTTTGGGCCGTCCTCATCTCCTGCCAGTTCAAGCAGCGCATCCGCATCAACCGACGACAAGAATAGGCGCAGTTCTTGGCCGGGCATGGCGACAAACTCCTCAAACCACAAATAGCGGCTACCGTCTGGCAATTCATATAGCGTGATTTTGCCGGTCACGCTCCGGTTGACGCTGATAGGGACAAATTCTGAGGTCTGGACGGCGACCTGACCGGACAGTGACGGGTTGGCCTGTTGGTCATCTGGGACGATGCGTGGGGCGTTCAGCGCCGCCGCCGCCATCCGCGCCGCCAATGCGGTATTCTGCCCGCGTAGTTCCAGATAAGCGTCCTGACGTTCTTGTGGGAGATTCTCGAACGCCGCATAGAGGTCTTCCGGCAATTCGGGGAACAGGATGACGTCCTCTTGGTTCAAAATCAGCGGAAACCACACGTTAAATGTAAAGGTGGCCGCCACCACCAGCGCCCCTATAAAAACCACAAACAGCCGTAGCCGTGTATTCATTGCGTGATACTCCCCTCATCTATGATATGTCAATCACTTTATGGGCGAATCATACCTCACCGACAAAATAACCATTAATTCGACTCGCTTTTTTCTGCGTTCTCCGTGGCCTCTGTGGTTCATTTTGCAGTTTTAGGATTGCATCAGGGATGGGCAGAATGATTACAAACTTGCAAACTTTTTGTGGAAAACTGCAAACTATCCAGTCCAGTGCTATACTCCCTACAATACAGCACAGCGGACAACGCCCAACAGTAGGACGAGCGATTTATGGTCGATTTCCAATCTCACGAACGCCCCGCACGCAGCGCAGCGGAATTGCCACAAACGCCGCCCGCTCGTTTGGTTGGGCGTGACGCCGAAATTCAACAGGTCTATCCAGTTCTGAAGGAAGGCCGCGCCGCCTTTGTCCACGGCCCAGAAGGGATTGGCAAAAGCGCTCTCGGCCTGACGCTGGCCGGAGCGATGAGCCAACAAGCCGGTGGCGTCCTTTGGCTGAACGTAGACGCCGAAACCTCACTCGAAGCGCTATTGGTGCGCGTCGGGCGGGCGTATGACATCGCGGACATCACCCTATCGGAAAATCCGCTGGGGATGGTGGGGGCGGTGGCGGAACTTTTACAGCGTAATAAGCCGCTGGTGGTTTTGGACGGCAGCCTTGATGTCATCACTGCCGCCAAATTTGTGACGCGCTGTGCAGATCGTGTGCCGACGCTGATCCTTGACCGCAATGGTCAAGCGGGTCCATGGGTATCGATAGAACTCGGTGCGCTATCGCCAGATAACGCCCTCGCGCTGTTCAAGTTGGAATCCAACCTGCCTGCGGGCGGCGACTCCGACGCGGACATCCGCGCTATCTGCAAACTCTTGGGCTATCAGCCTTACGCGCTGTGCGTGACAGCACGCACGCTACTCGCCAATAAACTCCAACCCGCACAGGTCGCCAACTCCTTAAAACAAGTTGCGCCCACGGTCAAAGACGACCCCAGCCGCATGGCGCTCACGCTGAGTTTCGGCGCGTTGAATTCTGCGCTGCAAGGCGTGGTGTTGATGTTGGGGGCGATTCATACCGGCGGCGGGTCGCTTGACCTGTTACATCTGGTGACGGGTGCGCCCGTCGATTCGCTACAACAGGCGCTGACCGGTCTGACCCGCCTGCGCTTGGTCGAATCTGGGACGCGCAATGGCAAACCACATTTCCGGCTACACAGCGTCATGCGCCGCTTCTGCTTAGAACGCCTCCAAACGACAGGGCGATTCGACTCGTTGCGCGGGAAGGTGCGCGAGTCGCTGGTCAGTTTTGCCCAAGACCAAAAAGCGGGCGACTCCGCCGCGTATAATCGCCTGAGCGCCGAGATGGACAATTTCGTCGCGCTGGCGCGTGAGGCGCAAGCCACCGGCAACCGTGATTTGAGCAGCAAACTGATCATCGCGCTGAATCAGGCCGGGGATTTTGTCAACGCACGCGGTTACGTCCATGAACTGACGCTGATTCGCGGGGTCGGGGCTGCCGCCTTCCCCGCTTATGTTGAACCGACCAGCACGACGCCGGAAGACTTGCACGACGCCTTGTTGGACGACGAGGATGATGAGGATGGGGACTCGGAGTCGCTGGTCGAATCGTTGTTTGACTCGATAGGCGGCGGCAGCGTGAAAGAAGTCGTATCAGCCCCCGTCACACAGGCCATCGCCCGCAGTGCATCATCAGACGACGATGAGGACGATGAGGACGACGACTTGCCCGAAGACAGCGGCGATGTCGAGACCATCATGCACACCGAACCGGTGACGGTAGAGGCGCGTATCGCCGCATTGCGTACCGCCCTCGGTCAAGCCCGCCAAGACCGCGATATGGCACGCCAGACCACCATTTTGCGCCAGTTGGGTCATCTGGAAGTAGACCAAGGGATGCTGATTGAGGCCATCTCATCCTATAACGAGGCGCTGGATGTGTACGAGCGCCGCGAGGACAAGAAGGGGCAACTTGAAATCCTTGAATTGCTGTCTGCGCTGACTGAAAAGACCGAAAACGCCCAAGCCTCTGTGCTGCATTCCAGCAGGGGAATCAAATTGGCCGAAGAACTGGGCGATGATGAGACGCACCTGCAATTGTTGGTGACGTTGGGCGATGCCCGCCAACAATTGGGCGAGAGCGCCGACGCCGCCCGCGCTTATGGTCAGGGGTTGGCGCTGGCGCGTAACAACGATGACAGCATCCACGAGGCACTCATCCTATACAAGTTGGGGTATGCCCACCTCGACAGCGGCGACCCAGAGCGTGCGGTTGACATCTGGGAACAAGCGCTGGCGTTGTTCAAGACCCAATCCAAGCGTGATTATGAAGGTCGCACCAAAGGCGCGTTGGGGTCGGCGTATGCGGAGCTACAGCGTTGGGGTGAGGCCATCAGCTTCCACAAATCGGCGCTGTTCATCGCCCGCGACCTGAGCGACAAGCGTGAGGAAGGCGTACAGCTTGCCAACCTCGGTTATACCTCACAACAGGCGGGGCAATTGGGCGAGGCCGTCACCCACTATCGCCAAGCGTTGCACCTCGCGTATGAGGCCAATGACCGCGCCGACATCGTATCGACGTTGGTAGACCTCGCCCGCTTGCTGGTGAAGGGGGCTGCGTTGTTGAAAGTCGTGCAGATGTTGGTCGATGAAGGCTTGCGACTCGACCCCAGCGACAAAGATTTGCGGCTACTGCGTGACCGCCTGACCAGCGACATCTCCGCCGCAGAAGCGCGTGGGGTAGCGTTCAAGTCTGTGACAGGGACAGCACGCCAATACGCTGAAAGCGCCTACGAATAATTCGTAGGCGTATGTAGGGACGCCATTCTTGCCATCCGTTTCCGGTATAGGCGGCGGACGCCCACAAGGGCGTCCCTACATCAGGGTGATTATTCCGCGTCGGCCAATTTGATGGCGACTTCGGTCTCCCATTTCGTCATATCGGGTTCATCGGCGGGGTCGGTCAAGAAAGATTCGACCCGTGAGCCAAAGGCGTCCCCGTTGGGATCGTCCCACCTGTCCCAGACTAGCCCTTGCCGCATCGCCCAATCAATCAGCACCCCATTGGCTGGGACGCCGTTGGCGACGCCGGTATAAATCAGGGTGGCATATTGGCCTTCCGGTAGGGTGTTGGCGTTAATCCGCCCATTGCCGAGGACAGCGCCGGCCACTGGCACGCCCATCTCGACATCCATCAGCCCTTCCATATTGATGACATGGTAGCGGATGAACGGCGCACCGGCTGGTGCGACGCTATGCTCACGCAGCCAAACAAAAATCTCGTCGTGAGTCTGTGGGATGACCGTCGAAAAATCCGACATCGGGGTTTGTACCCGAATACCCATATAGGTTACGGAATCGCGGGTCTCAATCTTGGGGTCGGTGTGCATCGGCTTCACTCCTTAGCTTAAACAAAACAAACTTAGAACAAGCGTATCATGGTTTATCTAAATCCATACTACGATAGCGCCCCTCAAAAGATGAGGTTTTGGCTTGTCGGCGGTATTGCCAGCGAAATAATACCCGAAAAAACAGAACATTTGTATATATTCAAATCACGCACCTTACAAACGGCGCAAGCCTGCATCCCATCCCCTGTGTCGCGGAACAGCTACGCCCGTGGCATGGACGAGGGTGGAAAAGAGCAATTGATGAGTGATGAGTAAGAGCAAAAAGCGAGGCGTAAGGAAAAACACAAGTGATGAGTCCCGAGTCCTGAGTGTAGGGCGAAGGGAAAAGCAAAAGGATTTGAGATGACTCAGACACACGCGCCGCCGCAGGCCGTCAAGATGTTGGACGCGGACGGCGGGCGGATTGGCGGGTATCTGGCGGTGTGGGGCGACCCGCAGCGCCGTGACTTGCATGACGAATATTTTACGCCCGATACCGATTTCGGGCTGGATTGGTACGCCCAGCGTCCGGCGCTATATCACCACGGGCAAGACGCCGCGCTCAAGGCCGACCCCATCGGCGTGATTGATACCCTGCGGCGCGACGACATCGGGCTGTGGGCGGAGGCGCAACTTGCCAAGCGTGGGCGCTATCTGGAGGCCGTGCGCGAATTGATTGGGCGCGGCGCGTTGAGTTGGTCAAGCGGCAGCCTGCCGCATTTGGTCAAGACGGCGGCGGATGGGCGAATCGAGCGCTGGGTGCTGGTGGAAGGCAGTCTGACGCCGACGCCCGCCGAGCCGCGCTTGTCTACCGATGTTCGCGCCCTGAAATCGGCCTATCTCAGCATGAATATCCCCTTGCCCGCATGGGCAGATGAAGAATCACCACTGGAGGACGACCCGATGACCGATACCCCGATTCTGACTGAAACCCCGCGTAAGCGCCTGCCGAGCGCCACCGATGACGCGCTGAAAGGTGCGCCTAGCTTGATTGAGGTCGGCAGCCCGTATGACGACCTCGACGCGCTGGACTTGTTGCACGGCTGCGTACTGCTGGCTGGTGGGCGTGCCGCCAAAGGCGTGAGCGAACGCTACGCCAATGCGCTGGCCTATAAGCTGCGGAAGGCTGGGCTGACGGCAATCAAATCTGATGAGTTGAGTCACAGCGCCCAAAATGGCTTTGGTGCAGACTGGATTCCGTCGCTGTGGAGCGACCAACTCTGGCGCAAGGCGCGTCAGGATAACGTGATTTTGCCGTTATTCCGCCAAATCGAAATGCCGAATTCGCCCTTCAATGTGCCGACGGAGGGGGTTGACCCGACGGTCTATTATGTGCCGGAGACGCGCAACGAGTCGCAGTTGGTGTTGAACGCCGCTACCCCCGCCATCCCAGAAACCAAGTTCGGGAGCGACAATCTGACGTTGACGGCCAAGAAATTGGCGCTGCGCGTCGGGTTCAGCGCGGAACTGGTCGAGGATGCGGTGATTCCGGTGTTAAACATCTATCGTGAGCAAGCCGCCCGCGCCATCGCGGATGCGATTGACTACGTTATCCTCAATGGTGACGAGACCACCGGCGCGGGCAATATCAACGACACGGGCGGGGTGCTGGGCGATACCACGCGCTTCCACGCCTTCGACGGCCTGCGTCACTTGCCGTTGGTGACGAATGACGACCTCGTGTATGACTTTAACAGTGCGCCGACGCTGGACAAGATGCGGACATTGCGCTTCAAACTCCCCGTCGGACGCGCCGCCCGCCCGTCAGATTTGGCGTGGATCGTCGATGGGAATACTTACGCCAAGCTGTTGTCGCTCAGTGAATTTTTGACGATGGACAAGGCCGGGGCGCAAGCTACCGCCTTAACAGGTCAATTGGGGTTCATTGATGGCATCCCGGTCTTGGCGTCGGCTGAGATGAGCTTGACCGAGGCGGACGGCACATTTGAGGTGGGTGGGACGAACGTCAAGGGGACGGCGTTGTTGGTCTACCGCCCCGGTTGGCTGGTGGGGACGCGCCGCCGCATCGCGGTCAGCGTGGACTATCTGTCGTATTATGACGCCTATCAAATGACGGCCACGGTGCGTCTGGCGTTTGCGCCGTATGACACCACCGTGGCGGCCATTGGGGTGAATATCACCGTATAAAGTGATGCGTCTCTGGTGATGCGTGATGAGTTCCCCCCGCCCTAGTGAGAGATTCTAGGTTTTAGGCGGTTACTCATCACTCAAAACTCATCACGCATCACTTATTTTAAGGTGAATGCGAGTCGCATGGTCAGGTCGTCTGCGGTCTGGCGGGAACTGACGAACAGCGCATCGAATGGCGAGGTCGCCATCTGGACGCTGGAATCCGTCTCGTTGATGATGGGCGCGAGGGCGGCGACATCAATCCATGCGAATCCCGTCGCGTTTTCCAGCAAGTGCCGGCGAATCGGTTCGATGCGTTCGGTGATACGTGGGACGGCGACCAACGTCTGTTTGTTCTCCAGCGTCAGAGAATCCGCGCCGATGTAGCTCAGGGTATCGGTTGCCAGCCAGACCATCAACGGCGGCAGAATCACCGGACTGTCACTGGTGAGATTTTGGCCGGTCAGCATTGGGTGGAGGTCAAAGCCGATTCCGTCGGCTTGTTCGGCGGAATTCACGCCAAAACTCTTCAACAGCGTCCTGCCGCCCGCCAGCAATCCCGCTGACCCATCATCACGCGAGGCGAACCACGCGCCCGGCTCAATCATCAGCTTGGGGACGCGCTCATTGGGGATGAGCGATAAACGCAATGCGAACACCCCATCACCGTCCAGCGCAGCTGAAAGTTGTTCGGATGTCAGGTCTAGGCTGCCGCGTATCATCAACACGAGGAAGGCGTTCCCCCACTGTCCGGTTCCTAACAACAACCCATTAGATGGGCTGGCGTTCATGCCGGAGTCCATCATCTGGGCGCGGAGGGCGTTAATCAGGGTGGCGCTGGCGTGGGTGGCCGCCTCAAGCTGTGACCACAGCCCCGCCCCTTGTAAGACGAGTTGGGTATCGGCGGGGACGACGCTCAAGAAATCTAGGTTAATCGCGGGCGGAGTCGGTAGCAGGTTTACATCTGGCAAATTGAGCGCGGCCAATGGTGAGCCTTCCCCAAACGACCAGCTCATATCGAAGGTATAGGTTTGGGCGTCGAGTTGGCGCATCCCAGCGGCGAATACGCCTATCGACTTGGCAAAGGCGGGGACATCTACCTCACCGAAATCCGCGAACAGGTCTGGCCCAAGCGTGGTGATTGCGCCCTCCGGGTCGAAATAGGCGAATAGCGGGTAATCGCCGCCACTGGGGAGCGCCATCATCGCTTGTTGAAAGCGCGGAGAGTCCGCCAGATTACGGATGCGATCAGAGGGAAGAGCGTCAAAAACTTCTTCACTGCTGCCAATAACCAGATTCTGGGTGACGGTGATATAGATTGCGCCATTGAAAAATTTGGCATTGCCATTGGGCTGAATTACAGGGTCTGATCCGAGGTCTTTAGTGATATCTACAATGGCAGCGGCGGGGTCTGTGATTTCAACCAAGATGCCAAAGTTATCCCCTTGATCCTCTGTTGTAGGCGGCAGCATAAATATTGCCGCCGAGTCACCTAACCACGAACGCACTCCTTCTGAGTCCAAGAGGCTGCCGAGCGTGTTGTTCATCGCAGAGCCGATAGACGATTCTGTGATGCGGGCAATTAGGCCATCTAGCGTCTCGATGAAACCCGCGTCGGTGCGGGCGGAAACATAGAACATCGCATTAGCGGGCGTCATGCTGGCGAGCGTCAGGGCGCTGGGGTCGGTTGTGCGTTGTGCGCTGGCGGTCAGCGACAAGGTGAGGGCGAACAGTACTAAGACGATAAAGCGGAGTCGAGTCAGCATGGGTTAACGTCCTCCGGTGGTCAGGCTAAGTGTCAGGCGTCCGAGCATGTGGTCTTGCCCGCCGACGGCGGAGAGTGTGATGGCCTCGAATTGCGGGGAATTGCTCATGGCGGTTTGTAAGGCCTCACCATTGATGAACATGACGGCCTGCGCGTTGGGCAGATAGAGCGAGACGGCGCGGGGGAGCGCGATGCGGACGAGCGAGAGGTCTGTCGGGAAGGTCAGGGCGTGCTTGACGGCATTGCGCGTGCCAGCGGCTGCAATCACGCTGTTGACGCCGACCACCGGATCAAACGACGGGTTATTGGCGACGGCTGACCCCATCTGAGCCTCTAAGAATGGGTCAAGAATCGGGCCGAAGTCCACGATTTGACCGGCATCGCCATCCAGCATCTGTGGGACGATTTCCGGGTAGCCATAGAGCGCTGCCGCCTCTGAGAGGGCGGGCAACCATACCTCTGCGCCGCCGGTATGACGGGCGATCAGGGCAGCATCAAACGTGAAATCTATCCCGTTATCCTCGGTGTAACTCGCGCCAAAGGCATAGTCGGTGTCGTCTAGTAGCGACAGCACATCATTTTCAAGGTTGAGGCCGGTCAGACCGGCAAAGGCCATGGTGATTGAGCCGCGCAATAATCCGGCGATATTTTGCTCTGCCCCATATACGCCGAACGCTTGCGCCAATTCAGGGCTACTGGCGGCGATATTGTTGAGGGCGCTCAAACCGTCCAAGATGACCTGATACGTGCCTTGGAGGTCGGTGCTTTGCAGGGAGAATTGGGTATCGGGCGGAAGATAAGCCATCAACAGCGGATCGATGGGTTCAGTCACCCATTGCGTCGGGCTGAAGCCGTAATCAACCAGCGCGTCTGGGTTCCCAAAACGCCACGCGCCGTCGAGGATGAAATCTTGACCGTTCTGATAGACCCCGCCGAACGCCATCTGACCGGAGAAATCGGCCAGCGCGAAACGGAATTGACGGTACGGGGTCATCTCACGGGTGATAAATTCTTGCGCGTTGACCTCGCGCACCATCGCCCCGGCGTCCAGATAGCCCAACACGTCATAGCCCGCCGCGCCGAACGGTAAATCGTTGGTTGGGCTGGTGAAATGCTCGGCGCG
>DAOTTP010000196.1:0-3606 GCA_034437835.1 Anaerolineae bacterium
ATGTTCGATGCCCGCGTACAGGTCTTCCTCGTTCTCACGGATGATAACGATGTCGAGGTCGGGGTGGTGGGTATGGACGAACGGCATGTACGCCTTGCACGGTCTGATATTGGCATATAACCCTAGCGTCTTGCGGATGGTGACGTTCAGGCTCTTGAAGCCGCCGCCTTGTGGGGTCGTGATGGGCGCTTTGTAAAAGACTTTGGTGCGGCGTAGTGACTCCCACGACTCCGGCTCGATACCGGAGGTATGGCCGCGCAAATAAACGGCCTCCCCGATCTCGATGGTTTCCAGTGTGAGTTGCGCCCCGGCTGCCATCAAGACATGCAGGGATGCCCGCATAATCTCTGAACCGATTCCGTCCCCATAAGCGACCGTGATAGGTGTTTCCATGCTAATGTGTTCCCCCTGTGATGTGTGATTAACGGGGCATGGTTCACCATGCCCCAGATGCGAAACCTAGATGTGGCTTAGTCGAAGATATCGAAGATATTGCCGAGAAAACCCTTATTCTTCTTTTGAGGATGCGTTTGTCCAGAATGGCTGGAGTAACTGTCGTCATCCCAATCGGCTGAGCGCTGGGAACGGCGTCGGTCAATCTCATAAACATCATCGCTGTCATTGTCATAACCGCCCCGTTTGGCCTTCGCTGTACTATCAGTGAGCGCGGCCAGACCAGATTGCTCGACGCGCATAGCACGCTCAATCAGTTTGTCGAGTTCCCCCCTGTCTAGCCAAATCCCACGACACTGGGGGCAGTAGTCAATCTCGACGCCCTCACGGGTGGTCATGGTCAAGTCAGTTCCATCTACTGGGCATTTCATGGGTGAAGCTCCTTTAGGTAAGTTGATTGATGCGTAAAAAACTCCCCCGGATAAGGCAAACAAAAAGGCCGACAGAGGCGCGCAAGTGGTTGAGTTAACCGTTTTGCGTGTTCTGTCGGCCTACAACTGCGCCTCATGTTGAGATGCTGCGCTGGGTCTGCCGTATATGGGAGAATACAGCTACAGTATAGAGGATATGTCGCGAGATTCAAGCGGCCTGTGTCGATAATCCCCTAAATGTGGGGATGAGCCATCTGGCTACGCCTCAAAATTTTTGTCCACCGTCAAGACGACGACGCGCTCACCGGTACGGGTACTCATGTCGGTGTGTAGGCTTATCAGGTGACAACCGACGATGGTTGTCACCATATCCGCCAATATCTCGCGGGCGGACTCGAAGAGTTGGCGGCGCATTTCTTTGACCAGCACACTGCCGTCTGCCGTCTCACACAGCTTGATTTCGGCGCGGGTCAGGATGCCGCGCAGCCGCACGACAATCATATCGAGGACGAACACCGTCCGAACGTCTTCTGGCCCGCGCCCTAGATAATCCTTCTCAAACTGAATCATGGCACGGGTAAATTCGGCTTCTTGTTCACCGCGTGTACGGGGTTTAGCGGTCATGGGTTAAGTTCCTCTAAAAGTGTATCCAACTCGGCGCGGGTGGGCAGAGAGGCGGATGCACCCAGCCGTTGCACGCTGATCGAGGCGGCGGTATTGGCGAATGAAATCGCCTCTTCCATTGACCGTCCCTCATGTAGCGCCACCGCCAGCGCCCCGCAAAAACAGTCGCCTGCGCCAGTCGTATCCAGCGCTTTGACTGGGCGACCCAGCACGACGAAAAATGCGCCCTCATGTAGGCAAGCCGCGCCTTTCGCGCCCAGTGTAACGATAAAAGTTTGGTCTGGGTGGGTTTGTAAGCCATGGATAACCGATTCCACGTTCGCCACACGCCTGTCAGGAGAATTCGTATGGAAGGCCAGTTCAGTCTCATTGAGGATGACGACATCAACTAGCGACAGCAATCCGTCCATAAACGGGGCAGCGGGACCCGGATTGAGCAAGGTACGCGCTCCGGTGGACTTTGCGCGGGCGAACAACGTCTTAATCGTCTCTTGCGGGATTTCAAACACCGACATAATCAGGTCGCCGGGGCTGATGGTCAGCGACTCGATGTCAGACGGCATGACCAGCGCATTACTGCCGGGGATGACGATGATAACGTTTTCAGAATCATCGCCAACCGTGATTAAGGCCGTGCCAGTGGGGACATCCTCGACAAAACTGACTGCGCTCAGGTCAAGCGATTCGCCTTGCAAGAAGGTATAAAGCTGCCCGCCAAAGGCATCACGGCCTAATTTACCCGCCAACGCCACCTTACCGCCTAATCGGGCGGCGGCAACGGCTTGATTTGCGCCTTTTCCGCCGGGGATGAAGTGAAGGTGACTGCCGAAAACGGTTTCACCGGGTTTCGGGAGAGTTTTGGTGCGGGCGACCACATCCATATTGATGCTGCCCGCCACAAGAATTCGTGACATAAGCTATAGAGTCCTAAGTGATGAAAAACAGTGATGAGTCCTGAGTGATGGGCATGATAATACAATTTTAAAAGTTGATACGGATATGATGCGCTTGTAGGGACGGCATTCTTGCCGTCCGCTTTGGGAATACGCAGACGGACGCCCAGAAGGGCGTCCCTACGTCTTTTATGGGTATTTGTTGGTTAACGGACGCCTGAGCGGGCTTGGTTGCGGCGGGTGAGCGAGTCTACGATCACCGAGATAATCAAAATGCCAGCCGTCAGGATTAGCCTCGCGTCAGCCGGGATATTGGGGATCAGGCCTAGCCCGTTATCGACACACGCGATAATCAAACCACCTAGCAACGCACTGCTCATTTTACCATTACCACCAAATAAGGACGTGCCGCCAATCACGGCGGCGGCGATGCTGTTTAGGAGCAAAGGGCCACCACCGGTACTGGTCGCTACTGAGCCAAGCCGGGCTAAGACGAACACCCCGCCGACTCCAGCCATCAAACTCCCCAGCATGAAACCGTACAAACGGATACGCTCAACCGCGATACCGGCACGGCGTGCGGCTTCTTTGTTGCCGCCAACGGCGAACAGATAGCGGCCAAACTTGGTCTGAGTGGTCAGGTAGCCCAGCGCGACCAACATTCCCATGACCAAGACGAAACCGACTGGGATGCCCCGGTCTTGATTGGCGATAATCACCAGTAGTGCCATCGCTGCGGCCATCACAACAGTCTGAATGGCGATTACCTCAATGGGTTTGGCGTTCAGCCCCGACTTCCGGCGTGCGTTCCGGCCTACAATTTCTGACGCTGCATAGCCGACGACGATCACAACCCCAAAAATCACTCCGACTTCTGGTGACAAAAAGGCGCGGGTTGAGCCAAGGATCACCGGGTCACGCATACTCAGCGTCCCCAGCCCTTTGACCGTCAAGAGGACGACGCCGCTGAGGGCTAACTGACCCGCCAACGTAACGATGAAGGAGGGCAACTTAAAGACCGTGACAAAAAAACCTTGAACCAGCCCAATTGCCAGCGCCGCCAGCAAACCGAGCAGGAGCGCCAGATACCACGGGACGGTAAAGCCCTCAACCGATGTCACCCCTTCAATCACGATGGGGGCGCGTAAGAGCAGGGCGATGACGACGGCGGTCACACCGGCGGTATAGCCCATCGAGAGGTCGATTTCGCCCAGCAGTAGGATGATGACGACGCCAAAACCAATCGTGATAACCGGCGCGGCCTG
>DAOTTP010000197.1:0-6898 GCA_034437835.1 Anaerolineae bacterium
CCCGTGGTGTAGGGACGGCATTCTTGCCGTCCGTTTTCGGAACTTGGCTCGTGATTCAACGCCCGTGGTGTAGGGACGGCATTCTTGCCGTCCGTTTTCGGAACTTGGCTCGTGATTCAACGCCCGTGGTGTAGGGACGGCATTCTTGCCGTCCGTTTTCGGAACAGGCGGACGCCCAGAAGGGCGTCCCTACATTAGCAATCATTTCACACAGTCTAAACATGAATATCCCGTCGCCTAGATACTAAAAAAGGTCTATCCCCCATGAAACATTTATCGCGGTATCTGGTCATAATATTGGCGCTACTGATGATTACCCCCGCCGCCGCCCAAGAAACAGTTATCCAATGGACACCTGTTGGCTTAGAAATCGTCGTCCCAGACGGCTGGGAAGTCATCGCCGAGTTTGATAAGCCATTTCAGTTCATCAATGACCCGTACAAGCTTATCATTCATACCGCGTTGGACGATTCCAGCACTCCGGAAGCCGAACTAGAAAAGATACGAGATTTGGGGCTTGAGGGAATGGCATTTGAGGACATCGCAGAATTTCCGCTGTTAGTAGGGACGCAAGCCCTCCGTCTGGACTTCATTTCTCCGGGGTTCAGTGGGTTTACCATCGCGCTACGTTACAGAGAGAAAATCGTCGTCATCACGGCAATCGTTGATGCCGATGGACTAAGCACTGAGGCCGAGGCCGCTATGCTAGAGATTGTCTATAGCATGTCTCCGTTACCGCTTGCGCCCGACAGCATTAATTATTGGACACCCGCCAAACTACAAATCGCCACCCCTGAAGGGTGGCAAGCCTCAAACGATGATCGTAATTCCTCACTTACAATCACAAATGAACCCTACGAAATCGTATTTTACATTTTGCCGGACAATACCAGCACACCACGGGCAGAACTTGAAGCCTTTATTGAGAGTGCGGGCGGTGGTGGCGTCGAATTTGGCGAGATTAATGAAATTGAACTCTTAGGAGATGAAGCTTTCCGTTTCGATTTCACGTCAAGTTTTCGTAGCGGGTTCATCATCGGGTTTGTATATGATGACGAGATTATCGTTATCACAGCAGGCGTCAACGCTGATGAGATGACCGATACAGACCAAGCCATTTTAGATGGGATTATCAATGACATCCAACCCTTCACGCCGCTTCAGACTCCTGATATTGAGGTCGAAGGCTATGACGGCTCACCGAAGGATGTTGCGGCAGAATTGGTCGCCTTGGGGGTCATCCCCGACACAGGTAAAGAAGTGATGTTCACCGAAGCGATGGTGTTTGCGGCGCTAAACGGTGTTGACTTCACTTACGCATATCAAGGGGCGGGGATTGTGATGGGCGCTACCATCAGTTGGCAGCCCGTCGAAGGGGTTGATGAGACACTCACAATGTGCAGCCTCATCACACAATCAACGGTCAGCAGTGCCGTTTCACTTCGTGACACCGATACCCTACTCATCACTGGCTTCGATTCCGACAGCAATGTTCTTGTACTCGAAGTCAATTCAGATATAAATCAACCCGTTGGCCCGCGCCGTTATGAAACTAACATCGACATTGCTGATTTAACCCATCTGCTCGTCGTCGTCAATAACGGAAAACTCGCTGCATTCGTCAACGGTCAGCTTGAAGTCTATGACTACCCTATACTGACGCCAGACGCGGATCAAACCATATTCGCGGGCTATCTCTTGAATGACGGATGCGTGATGACGGATATCTGGGGCTACACATTTGACGCAGCCGGTGATTAAGCTCAACCGCGATATGATGATTTTCAATCAACGAAGGACAATCTCATGAAACATTTATCGCGGTATCTGGTCATAATATTGGCGCTACTGATGATTACCCCCGCCGCCGCCCAAGATGAGGGACAGACCGCCCGCTGGAACGGCACGCCGCTAGAAGTCGTCTTACCAGACGGTTGGACGGTGGTCGAATCGGGGGCGAGTATGGCGCTAGAATTGGCGAAGGACGACCTCGCAATCGCGTTTTATCCGCCGATGGGCGCGGACGCATCTCCCCAAGAGACGTTCGAAGTGCTGATGAATCGTAATTCGGATGTGATGCAATTCGGTGAAATCATTGAATCCGAAATCCTCAGCGCAGAGGCCTTGCGCCTTGATTTCACTTCAACGGTTCGCAGCGGATTTAATATCGGCTTTGACTATGACGGCCAAACTCTGTTCATCGTCGCTGGCGTGGAAGATTCTGCGATGACCGAGGAAAACGAAGCCATCATCCAAGAAGTTCTGGATAGCTTGCGCCCCATCGACATCCCAGAACTGCCCGACATCCAGTTAGCGCATTTTGACGGCACGCCACAAGTCGCAGTTGAGGAATTGGCCGAATTGGGCTTGGTATCTGGGAGCGCGGGGCGCGTCGTGTTCAGCGAGGACATCCTGTTTCCTGGCCTAAATCCGACGGACATCACCGCCAGCTATGGGGGCGGGCAACTCGTGATGGGCGGCCTCATCAGTTGGCGTGCAGTCGAAGGCGATACGTCCTATCACGTCTGCGGCATGACCGGGCAATCAACCTACGACAGCGACACATCCCCAACCGAGGACGATATGTTCGTCATCGTCGGTATAGACTCCGATAGCGATGTGGTCATCCTTGAGGCCGATTTCGCGGATATGGAAAGCAGCGTCCCAGACTATTTTGACAGCGGAATCGACATCCACGACCCGCAACACCTCTTGATGATTATCAACGATGGACGGGTCACGACCTTCATCAATGGCCGTCCGGTGATGGCCGATTACGCCCTCCGCGTCGCAGGCGGAGATGATGAGCGTTACGCCGGGTATCTGATGGATGCTGGCTGCGTCATGACCGATGTCTGGGGTTACTCCTTCGACTAATAAGGCAAAACAACCATGAATGAACTGATGATCCTCGCAGTAGGGAATTTATTACGCGCCCGCGCCCGCCTCGTGATGACGGCGGGCGGGGTATTGGTCGGCACGGCGGCGGTGATTCTGCTCATCAGCATCACCATCGGCTTGCAGCAGGCCGCCGAAACCGACATCGGCCAGAACGCCTCGCTCACCGAGATGCAGGTCTATCCGGCCTATAGCCCCGATGTCCCGTATGACCAATTGCCACAATTGAACGTTGAACTCGTCCACACGCTGTATAACATCCCCGGCGTCGCGCTGGTCATCCCCATGAACTATATGGAGGGTGGCGGCGAGATGATAGCGGGGAAGTTCACCGGCTATGGCTCGGTGCAAGGGCTTGACTCATCACTCATCTCGTATTTAGGGCTAGAGGCGACTCAAGGCGTCATCAGCCTAGAACCCGGCGAGGTCTTGGTCGGCTCAGAAGTCGGGCGCAACTTCTTTAACCCCAACTCGGAGGAGTATGAGCCGATTGAGGTTGATCTGTTCAACACGCCCATCACCTTCAAGGTTTACCAATATACGGGCGATAATCCGCAGCCGAAAAACGTCAAGCTGAACATCGTCGGCGTCCTCGCGCCCAATCCGAATTACGACTACACCATGCTCATGCCGATTCAAGACGTGATCGCCTATAACGAATTCACCAACGGCACAGAGTTCGACCCGGAAACCTTTCAGTTCTCAAATATCACCGTCCGCGCCCAAGACCGCGAGACGACCACTCAGGTTGCGGAGTCCATCCGCGAATTGGGCTATGAGGTCGGCGGCGTGATCGATTTCCTGAATCAGCTCAACCAATTTTTCGGGACGATGCGCCTGATGTTGGGCGCGGTAGGGAGCGTGGCGCTACTCGTGGCGGCCTTCGGAGTCGCCAATACCATGACGATGGCGATTCTGGAACGCACCAAAGAAATCGGCTTGATGAAAGCCATTGGCGCGACAGACCGCGACGTGATGACCATTTTCTTGATTGAGGCCGGTCTGGTCGGGTTTTGCGGCGGGGCGGCGGGCGTGGCGTTGAGCTATTTCCTCCAGAATCTCGCCAATACCGCCATTCGCAATCTGCCCGCCGGAGATGGGTCTGGCGGCGCGATATTCCTGCCCATCAACCCGGAACTGTTCCGCAACGCCGATTTATTGGTCATCCCGGCGGAACTAACCCTGTTCGCCATCACCTTAGCGACGGCGGTAGGCGTCATCTCCGGCCTATTGCCCGCCCTCCGCGCCGCCCGCATGACCCCGGTCTTGGCGCTCAAATCGGAATAATCGCGCACAATACCCACAATAATCCCGTATCATCGTAGGGGCGACCCACGGGTCGCCCTTCTATATCACCCGAAACCAAACAACATGGGCGTATACTCTAACGATCCATGTCACTTTGGAGTCCAATCATGCCCAGTCTGAGATCGCGGTTGTTTTATCGGGCGATGAAATTGTTTTTTGGCTATATCCTGCGCCCCGGCCTTTCAATAGAGACGTATCGAAAAGCCGCTAACCAACCCGTATTTGAGCCAATGCCACGCGGTGTTCGATGCGAGACAGGCCAACTTAATGGCGTGACTGGAGAGTGGATCACCCCCTCAACTATCCTGCCCAATCGCGCCTTACTCTACCTACACGGCGGCGGATATGTTCTCAGGACGCCGCAGGTTCACCGGGTTTTGGTGGCGCGACTGGCGCAAGCGACCCAGTGTCGCGCATTCATAGCTGATTATCGCCTCGCGCCGGAAAACCCCTATCCAGCCGCAATTGAGGACGCTTTGGTCGCCTATCGCGGGATGCTGGACTCGGGCTATTCTGCATCGCAGATCGTGATTGCGGGCGACTCGGCAGGCGGCGGATTGACCGCCGCCGTGTTGTTGAGCTTGCGTGATGCGGGTGAGCCACTCCCAGCGGCAGCCTGCCTGATGTCAGCCCTACTCGACTGTACGTTTTCCAGCCCCAATATCCCTGAACTGCAAAAGCGCGACCCATACTTGCGCTTGAGTGATCTTTCGATGATGGCGAAGCATTATTATGGCGCGTATGACCCACGCCACCCATTAATTTCGCCCGTATTTGCCGATATGCGCGGGTTGCCGCCATTACTCATCTACGCGGGTGAAAACGAGGTTTTACGGGATGATACGACCTGTTTTGCCGAGAACGCCAGCCGTGCCGGGGTGAAGGTAACTCTCAAAGTCTGGGAAGGGATGATTCACGCCTTTCCGATCTTTGCTGGGTTCATCCCAGAAGGTAAAACAGCCATAAAAGACATCGGCGCATTCTTCCAAAACCATTTGCCAGCTTAAACAGCACAAAAAAACGCCCTCATCATTAAAGAGGTAATAAAAAGCTACTCGTTACTCCCCCGCCAACGGCACATTCCTGACCGCCGACCCGGTACTGGGAGTCATCGGCGGCCCGGCCTCAACCTTTAACCCGTATAGCTATGTGCGCGGCAACACCGTCAATCTGACCGATCCGAGTGGGCGATTTGCGGGATTAATACTCCCGTTCCTCGGTTTAGGTACCCTGAATGATGTCACCTCAAATGGTGGTAGAAATACGGGTAAGTTCCTTCAAGACCTATGTGAGGGTGATGTTCTTGGAGGGTTGGGCAGTGCTTTTGAGTTGATGTTGCCTACCCTTGAGGCGTTAGGGAAAGTAGCGATTGCCTTAGCTGTTAGTATTGCAGCAAGTGTGGTCATTACGGCAGCTACATTTGTAATAGCCGCTGCTATTGGTGTAACATCAACCTTTGCATTGGCTGTCGGTGCTACTGCGCTATTTTTAAGTGGAATAGGAGGCGGGCAAACTTTCAGAGCCACCAGCAACGTCTTAAACGGCAAAAACTGGGACAACGGCCTTTTCAATGGACAAGATATGGTCGTTGACGGAGCGTTATCCGTCATCACCTTTGGGATTTTCTCGAAATTTACGGGTGGTGGAATTACTACCTTTGGCGCACAAGGTCTGAATGCGGGTAGGCAAACGGTAGATGCTGCCAAGAACTTTTTTAAAGCTGATGAAGTTCTACTCGAAATACAATATTTTTCTGGTAATGTCCCACCCAAAACTGATGGTGCTACACCGATCAGTGTTTATTCACATGTGGATGATTCAGGGAGAGTTGTTCAGAATGCGATTTATAATAATAACGGCGATGTAATGGCTCATATAGATTTCAAGCCCCATGGCTCGTCACCATCAGGCCATGGACATCTATTTACTACACCGGGCAAACCAAGTACCGGACACGGGCGGCTTTATCCTCACTATCCGCCCGGATATTTCCCCCCCGAATGGTATAAAATCCCTCATAATATGTCACCCCTTACACCAATTGGAGTTGGAAAATGAATGAATATGTAATTGGTCAATTCCCTATCAGACAGATGATGGATAGATTCTCTGATTTTGGAGATTCTATTATCCAAGATATCCGAATCTCAATGGCTGGCGGCGAAGATAACTATTATGTTACTTTGATTCTATACGCCATAGATGACACAGTACAAGACGATGTTCTGGGAGGATATGTTAATGTAACATTTTCTATGTTTGGTATTGAAGAATTTAAAGTAGATTATTCAACCCACTATAATCTACAGATAATTTCTAGTGGGTTCAACATTGTATTTATCAATGATTTTATACATCTTGATTTTTATGGTGTTTATGCCAAAACACCCGAAGAACTCCGTAAATCTAGATTGTATTTTATCTGCAAAAAATGTGTGGTCAAAGTAGAGCCAATCTAACCATCCTTCACCGGCCAACAGACCGACGCCACCGGCCTGCAATACCTCCGCGCCCGCTATTACTCCCCCGCCAACGGCACATTCCTGACTGCCGACCCGGTACTGGGAGTCGTAGGCGGCCCGGCCTCAACCTTCAACCCGTATAGCTATGTGCGCGGCAACACCGTCAATCTCACCGATCCGAGTGGGGAGTTCGTATTTCTTGCCGCATTGGCAGCTATCGCCATTGTCGG
>DAOTTP010000198.1:0-2661 GCA_034437835.1 Anaerolineae bacterium
AGTCAGCACAAACTCGCGTTGCTTCGCATAAGTCGGGGGCAGCGCTCGTTTCGCCAATAGCTGATACCACGCCACCGCGATCTCCGCCGCTTTCTGTTTGCCTGTCGCCTCAGCGCGGCTCATAGAATATCCCTTATCTCATCCTTGCGAGGATTTGATTATGAATATGGTGTGCAATCGCCCGCATGAATAAAGGCGGCACAGAATTTCCGATGCGTTGTACGGCACTCGCCCAATCGGTGAACTGAAACGGGTCGGGGTAGGAAGCGAGTCGTTTACGCTCCCCCGTGCTTATTCCTCTCGGTTCAGTCGGATGATACACGCCTCCATTACCCTCGCTTTTAGAGAGAGTAGGAGACGGAGAGTCTGTATGAAGTTTAGTATTTGACCTAAACGCGCCAACTGTCTTTCCTTGCTGCGCCGCGTTCCAGTACGCTAAGTATTGAGGCGTCAATTTAGGAGCGGGTTGCTCTTGGCTGATAAGCGTCAAGCTGGCGGGCAATCCATCTTGTTCTATCGCTTCGCGTACCGTAAATGGTTTTCGCTGAGCCTTCGGGTGACTCGGCGCAATCCCTAAATCATCACGCACGCCGATAAAAATCATCCGTTCGCGTGATTGCGGCACATTGAAATATTTCGCATTCAGCAGTCGCGCCGATACCTGATACCCGCTTGTTTTGAGTTCGCGTAGGATGTCAACAAAGATGAGTTTCATCTTGCCTTTGACCATGCCGCTAACGTTTTCCACGACGAACACTTTAGGCTTAAGCCCGCGTAGCAATCGAACATATTCACGGAACAACTGATTACGCGGATCATCCATGTCGCGCCTACCCAAAGTCGAAAATCCCTGACACGGCGGCGACCCGTCAAACACATCGAGTTCGCCTACCTGTAAGCCTGTCATCTCTAAAACCTGCTCAACACTAAGTTTGACAATATCCCCGTGATAGACAGGCACATCAGGAAAATTAAGTTTGAACGTCTCAACGGCGTTATCATCCCATTCAACCGCCAGCAGTTCCCGATAGCCCGCCATGCTGTATCCGAGCGACGACCCGCCGCCGCCCGCGAATGTACTAATCACCGTCGGCGCATTATCAGTACGTGGCGCTAAGTGCTGCTGCCACGCCGCCTCAAGGATTGTTAAATATTCATTTGGGGAATTTATGTCCGCAGCTAGGACACGTGCAGTATTCAACATCATTCTCTATTGACTCGTCATATTCTTTGAATTCAATCCTGTTGGCAACATCAACATCATACTGCGCCGCCACCTCAGCCAGCAGCCCTTCCAAATCGCCAAACGTCGCATTGACCTCGCGCAGCAGCGCCTCAAGTTGTTCGCCGTCCGTGTCAGCCATCCCCGCCAGCGGGTCATACGTCGCTAAAATCGCGTTCGCCTCAGCTTCCGTCAAATCGGTAATTGCCACGTGCG
Organism: Anaerolineae bacterium; assembly: GCA_034437835.1. Classification (GTDB taxonomy): domain Bacteria; phylum Chloroflexota; class Anaerolineae; order Aggregatilineales; family Phototrophicaceae; genus Flexicrinis. Next base: position 1,439 of record DAOTTP010000198.1, read on the forward strand.
CCACCAAGTCCGGATGCACACCTTGCCGCATATGCCCATCAATCAGCTTGATTCGTCCGTCGGGCAGCAGCCGCGCCAGCAGCGTCCCGGTAAAGCCAATCGTCTCCGCACTTGCCTTGTAACGCTTTTTTTGCGCGTCAGGATGTTTCCGCCAATTCCCCTCATGCGGCACACAATCCCCCAGCCGCATCTTGCGGACTTCAATCACCCGATCCCGTATTCCCATCCCACGACCTCTATTTCTTTCCCGACCCTTCTTTGCTTGCCTCCCCTCTCCTGCTTTTGGGAGAGGGGTCGGGGGTGAGGCGTCTTTGCCACCCGTCCGACGCTGAGGCGTCTTTCCTCCTACACCGCTCCATTGGAGACCTCCGCCTGCCGCCGGATCATCTCCACAAATTGATTGACCGCCTCAGTCGGTTCGACACCCATCCCCCGCATAATCGCAATCACATCGTCCGGCAACCCCAGCGGCACACCGTCCGCTCCGGTGATCTCCGTCCGCTTAGACCAGCCCCGCGCCTTACCTTGAGTCTCAAGCACGAACAGCACCGCCCGCATATCACCGTTATTGACAGCCCCCATCAGCTTGGTTTCCGCGAGGTCGATAATGCTCTCGCGTTCCTCCTCGACCAGCGCCATCAGTTCAGGGTATCGCTTGAGGTAATTATCGAGCGTTTGCCGCGTACATCCCAGCCGCCCCGTGATCGCCGTTTTAACCCCGCGACTCCCGCTGATCGCCTGTTTCAGCATTGTCCGGCTGTATCGTTTTGTCCCTGCCACGCCGCCAACTCCCAAAAGATGTCTAGTCATGCCACGTTTTCACCATTCGCTCAACTGACTACGCGAATGTCTATTGCATCAACCTTCACCCTACCCGCGATCCTCTTGCCTAACGCGCAGAATCACAAGACGCGCCACTCTGGGCGCGTCTTTTCGCTCTTTCTATGCTTGTCTCCCCTCTCCTTTTTCGGAGAGGGGTCGGGGGTGAGGCGTCTTTTCACCGTCCGCCGACAAACTCAAACCACAGCCGCCACACTTGAGGATCATCTTCCCAACGTGTACCCCTCCCCTTATTGATTGTCCGCCACAGCTCGACATACGCGGCGACGTTCTCCACCCCCTCTGCAACCGCGACCCGCTCATCCATCGCTTGCACATTGACCCGCTCAATCCGCGTCAAAAGAATCTTGACTGTCACATACCCCCGCGCCTTATACACTTCT
>DAOTTP010000199.1:0-9974 GCA_034437835.1 Anaerolineae bacterium
ATGGCGCGCTGCGCGTCGGTGGTATCGGGTGGTTCAGCCAGTACAGCGAGGACGCCCGCTGCCAGCGCATCTCTATCGCCGGACGGGGTGAGCGTGCCGAAGCGCCCACCTTCTAACAAGTCCGCTAGACCGCCCACCCGTGTGGCGACTACCGGACACCCTGCTGACAGCGCCTCAATGATGGTGACAGGAGTCCCCTCATTAACGCTGCTAATCACAAATACATCCATATCGGCGTAAGCGATGGTCAAATCGCGTTGCCAGCCAGTGATGATCACCGCCTCGCGCAGCCCCAGCGCGTCAATCTGCGCCTCGACCTCGGCGCGGAGTTCACCATCGCCCACCATCACAAACCAAGTCTCAGGACGCGCCGCGTGAATCTTGGCGGCGGCCTCCAAAAACAGCGCATGGTTCTTGACCGCCACAAATCGCCCGGAAATCCCCACCAACGGCGCATGCGCTGGGATGCCCCACGCTTGTCGGAAAATGCCCGACTTGCGCGGCGTATCCGCGAACGGTTGGAGGTCTAAACCCAGTGGCAAGACCGTAATGCGCTCTGACCGAGCAACCCGGTATTTATCGGCCAACTCGCGGCGCAAGCCCTCGGTCAGGGTTAAAATCACATCGGTAATCCGGCTGGTAATTTGCTCCAGCCAGATGAACATCTGCGTCTTACGGGGGCCAAAGTAGCCCTCGAAAACGTGTCCGTGGAAGGTATGCACAATCACCGGCACACCGGCAAGCTTGGCCGCCCACCGCCCCACAAATCCCGCTTTGGCCGTGTGCGTATGCACGACATCCGGCTTCTCGCGCCGAATCACCCGCCACAACTGCCACAACGTCCGCACGTCCCGTATCGGATTCAGCGAACGGCTGAGTTCCGGCACAATCAGCGGCGTGACGCCATGTTGTTCTGCATAGTAACTCATATCGCCCTCGCCGGGTTCAATGCTGCCGCACACCAGCGTAGACTGGTATTCGGCGTCATTGAGTTTGGCCGTTAATAGCGAAACATGAATCGCTGGGCCGCCGATGTTCAGGCGTGCGATGATACGGAGGATTTTAATGGGGCGAGGGGTCACGCCTGCTCCTCGCCGTCGGGGGTTTCGGTGTAATAGCCATCGCTGTCGGTAGCCTCATCACGGGCGGCAGAGTCAAAGTCGATAAACCCATCGTCTCCGTCGTCGCTGCTCATGAAGTACTCGTAATCCGGCACGTCGAAATCGGTATCCGACTCGTCATCCCGCGCCATCGTCACGCTCACGCCATTATCGTTGCGCGGCGCGCTCTGGGCGCTACGGAAGCTGAGGCGAATCGGCGTGCCTTCAAAGGCAAACTTATCGCGGATACTGTTTTCAAGATAGCGCCGGTAAGTGAAGTGAACCAGCGAACGGTCATTGGTATGGAACAAGATGACCGGCGGCGCGATACGGACTTGGCTGCCGAAGTAAATCTTCAGGCGGCGCGTCCCGCGTGTCGTCGGCGGATGATGCTGAACTGCGGCGCGTAGGATGCGGTTCAATTCGCTGGTCGGGATGCGGAAGTGCCGCGTCTCATACACGCGATTGGCCGCCTCTAACACTTGATGGATGCGCTGTCCGGTCAAGGCGCTGATGTAGATGAACGCCGCATACGGGACGAAGTGCAGTCGTTTACGGGCTTCTTCATCAAAGCGGAGCATGGTGGTCGATTCTTTCTCCACCGCGTCCCACTTGTTGATAATGACCACCAGCGATTTGTACTGCTCGATGATATACCCGGCGATGTGTTCGTCCTGCTCAGTCACGCCCTCAATGGCGTCAACCACCAAGATAGCGACATCGCACCGTTCAATGGCATTCATCGAACGGATGACGCTGAACTGCTCTACGCCCGGTTCCACCCGTCCACGCCGACGAATACCCGCCGTGTCGATCAGGGTGATAGGCTGCCCATGCCACGCGATTTCGGTGTCGATGGCATCGCGGGTCGTGCCAGCGATGGGCGAAACAATCACACGTTCTTCGCCAATCAACTTATTGATGAGCGTCGATTTGCCCGCGTTCGGACGCCCGACGATGGCGATGTGCATGTGTTCGTTTTCGCGGTGTTCATCATCCAGCCAATCGCCTTCCGGCAAAACGCGGATGACTTCATCCAACAAGTCGCCGACGCCGACGCCGTGGACAGCGCTGCACGGGATAACCTCACCCAAACCCAGCGCGTAAAACTCGTAATGGTCTTCACCGCTTTGGAGGTCGTCCGCTTTGTTGGCGGCAACCACCACTGGCTTGCTACTACGGCGCAAAATCTCGGTGATTTCGCGGTCTGCTGCCGTGATGCCGTGGTGGATATCAACCACCAAGACAATGACCTCGGCTTGTTCAATGGCAATCATCGCCTGCTGACGAATCAGCGGGATAAACTGTGCACTGCCTTCGGCTAATGGATTTTCGTCGCGTGTGCCTTTGGGTTGATAAACCTCGATACCGCCGGTATCGACAACGCGGAAATACACCCCATTCCAATACGACTCCCCATGCAGGCGGTCACGGGTCGTTCCGGGAATAGGGTTAGTCACGGCAAGTCGTTCACCGACCAGCCGATTAAACAGCGTGCTTTTGCCCACATTGGGTCGGCCCACAAGGGCTACCAATGGTTTACGTGCCATCTTACGGATTCTCGCTTATTACTCGGCACACCATTGTATATGGATTATAGCGCCAATTCGAGTTCCAGTTCGTCTCTCAGAGGGATACCGTCGTTTCCGTTGATGGGGATTTGCGGTTTCAGACGGCGTGCCTCAATCAGCGCATTTGCGTGCAGCGCGACTAAGTGAAAGCCGCGCTTCTGGTAGAAGCGCAGGGCGCGGGTGTTGTCGTTGGTCGTCACAAGCCACAGGCGCTTACAATTCGCGGCGGTGGCAGTGTGTTTGACGACTTCTAGCAACGCCGTCCCGACGCCGATTCCCGGAGTCAAACTGTCGAGCGTGACCATCTCGCAGGCGGGTTTTTCTAGCCGATAAGTGGCAAGACCAATAATTTTGCCTTGTTTTTCGGCGTCTAGCGAGCCATCAATGGCGACGAAACCATCCAGCAAATGCCCATAGTACACCTGCCCACGCGAGACGACTTTGGTCGAGTGCCAGTGGTCGTCCATGAATTGCGCCACCCATGTGCGGTCTTTAACCACTAATGGGCGAATGTGAAACGCGGGGGACTCGGCCATGCCGTTTCACCTCTGGCGGGTTAGGCCTGATTTTAATGCTGAAAGGTTCAGGACATTATTATGCCACATTCGCCCGCCTGTTACAAAAACTATCAGACAATGAAGCGCATCATGACCGATTCGCACACATATTCATAGCCTATCGCGCTATAAATCTTGTTGGAAGTCGGGTTTTCAGCATCGGTATACAGGAAGCAGAATCGGCGACCTTCATCCAACAACAGTTGGCTGACTGCGGCGACGGCGGTGCTGGCGTACCCTTTGCCGCGCAGTTCCGGCGGCGTATACACCGGCCCAAGGCGGATGCCGTGCGGAGTCGGCCCGGTCACACCGACCAATGCAGTCGATTTTCCGTCACTCTGCCAGATGAACAGGCGGCGCTGCTTAAATTCAAAGGTGCGCTCCGCCCACAGGCGACTGTCATCGGGATTAGGATTGGCGTCGTGCAGCGCATCGCGTACAAACCCGATGTGCCATTCAGTCAATAGGTCGATGTCCGGCGGCCTCGCGAAGCGCAACTCCCCCGCCACTGGGCGCGGCGGGATGACTTTTCGCAGCGCGTAGATTTTCTGTGGCATCTCGACCTCAGACGACTGGCCGGTCAGGCTGTGCCAAATCGGGACGAAGGCGTCAATCTCACTCGGTGCGCCCGTCACCCCCGGTAATAACTTGACCAGTGGCTGAATCGACTCCGCCAGCAACCTCACCCCATCGAGATCGGTAAAGTGTGAAAGGATGAGGTTGTGTGGGGATGTCCGCAGCGCCGCGCCAATGACTTTACCGGCGTCGTCGGTGACGCTTGCCATATAGAAATCGGGATAGATTTCCGGTTGGTGGCGGACGATATGGCTCAGGCCGAAAATCAGGTTATGTTCGGCCTCGCGTTCCAGCAAAAATGCCTCTACCCGCGTATACCAGTCGTGCGGGTCTTTATAGGTTTGAATTTTCGGCATTTCACCCTCTTTCGGCGTGATTCTAGGCGTGTGATTCAGTATAGGCGTAAAACGACATCGACCTACCCTCAACGGCTACCATCAATTTTTGGGGGGATAAATCAAGGGGACTAATTTTCGGGGAACGGGCTGCGCCAATCGGCACGCTTCAAATCAGGGACGGGCGCAAAATCAGAATCGGCAGAGACCAATGTCGAATCAGTTCGCACAGCGACGACTGCAATCAAGATATCCATATCGGACAGGGTGCGTCCTGCCCGCTGCAAGGTCGCCCAAAGTTGCGCGGCATTTTCCCAGTCGGATTCCGTGGGGATAGTCACGTCTAGACCATCCTGCAACGTTTCAAGATAATCAAGTTTAGCACTTGCTCCGGCATGGATGAGGCCACGTTTGACCTCAAACATCACTGGGGGAACAGATATAAATGACTGCACCAAGACTTTTCTGTTGCAACAGACGGGCGTATACACGGGTATAGGCTTGCTGTTCGCTATTGATTCGGCCTGCGCGGAGCGCCTGAAGGATGTCTGAGATAGCGTTGGTATCCAGCAAAAACGACATGGTTTACGGTTTCGATTGGGCTTCGGGTTGCCCTTCCATTGCCGCCTGAATTTTGTCTAATTGCGACTCGGAAAGACCATCTCGTAACCCTTCAATGGCCTGTACTAATGTGCGCCAATCGGTCTTGCGCCCTAGAGTTTCACTCAGGTGTTGGTGAAGTTGCTCCATCTCGGCTTGTGGTAAAGCATCAACAGCAGTCAAGAGTTCTTGCATTGTCATAATTTACATCTCCTGATTTCATTCAGCATTATTATATCGCAAAATTTGTCCCACCCTGCCCATGCCGATGGGCGGCGCGTATAATCATCGGCCAAACCACCAACCACACAGGACGAAAAATCGCCCCATGACCGCACCTGATTTGCGCTCCGGCGGTATCGCCGTTTTGGACTTTGGCTCGCAATACACCCAACTCATCGCTCGCCGCGTGCGTGAACTCGGCGTGTATGCCGAGGTATTCCCGTTTGACGCCCCGCTGGAAAAAATCAACCAGCACGCCCCCAAAGGCTATATCCTCAGCGGCGGCCCAAACTCGATTTATGAGGAAGGCGCGCCGCAACTTCAACCGGCGCTATTGGCGTCGAATCAACCGATTTTAGGGCTGTGCTACGGGATGCAGGCGCTGACCTATTCGCTGGGCGGAAAAGTGGCGGGCGCGACTCACCGTGAATATGGCCGCGCCGACCTCACCCACTCTGGCAGTCGCTTATTCACCGATGTGCCGGAGACCTCGCACGTCTGGATGAGCCACGGAGACCGGATTGAGCAGCCGCCGTCGGGATTCACACCGCTGGCCGTCAGCGGAAACTCCCCCTACGCCGCGATGGGCGACGACTCACGCGGGCTATATGGCGTGCAGTTCCACCCCGAAGTCGTGCATACCGCTCACGGCACACAAATCCTCAAAAATTTCGTCGTAGGGGTGTGCGGCTGTGAGGAGAAATGGAACGCGGGCGCGTTCATTGACGACGCGGTAGAAAAGATCCGCGCACAGGTCGGGGACGGGCGCGTACTGCTCGCCCTCAGCGGCGGCGTAGATTCGTCCGTCGCGGCGGCGCTACTGCAAAAAGCTATCGGAGACCGCCTGATGTCGGTGTTCGTCAACACCGGCATGATGCGCCTGAACGAGCCGGAACAAGTCGCGGCGGTGTTTGGTCAAGGGGATATGAGATTCACTGCGCTCAATGCCAGCGAAGAATTTCTGTCGGCGTTGTTCGGCGTCACCGACCCAGAATCAAAGCGGAAAATCATCGGCAAAACCTTCATTGACCTATTCACGCGCTACGCCTCTGAGCAAGCGGGTGCGGGCGTCAAATTCTTGGGTCAAGGGACGATTTACCCAGATGTCATCGAAAGCGCCCATTCCAGCAAGGTCAGCAAGGTGATTAAGAGTCACCATAACGTCGGAGGGTTGCCGCCCGACCTCGCCGACAAGTTCTCGCTAGTCGAACCGCTGCGCGACTTGTTCAAAGATGAGGTGCGGCGCGTCGGTGAGGCGTTGGGCTTGCCCGGCACGTTGATTTGGCGTCAGCCCTTCCCCGGCCCCGGCCTCGGAATCCGCTGCCCCGGTGAAATCACATGGGAACGGCTCGAAACGTTGCGCCAAGCCGACGCGATTTTTATCGAGGAACTCGAAAAAGGTGGTCTGATGCGCTATGACTCGTCTCAACTGACCGCGCAATGTTTTGTCGTATTGTTGCCGGTCAAGAGCGTCGGTGTGATGGGCGATAACCGGACTTATGAGGAAGTGGCCGCCCTCCGCGCTGTCGTCACCGATGATTTTATGACGGCAGATTGGGCGCGGTTGGATTATGGCCTGTTGGCGCGAGTGAGTAACCGGATCGTGAACGAGGTCAAGGGCATCAATCGCGTGCTGTACGACATCACCAGCAAGCCGCCCGCCACGATTGAGTGGGAATAGGCTGCACTTCAATATAATGTTAAGGTGTCTCTGGGTTAATAACAGTTAACCCTTCAGCTATTGCCGCAGCTATCAAACGTAAATCACTTCCAACAAATATAAGCCGCCCGACATTCGCTTGTGACAGGGCGGTTTGTATTTCTAATGCGGATGCCAATTGGATTGCATCCAGTGTCCGCAATGGGTGGATGTCTAACAAAATTTTCGCCCGTGCTACAACACGAGATGTCAGGATTAACCGCCTATACTGATGATTAAACTGTAAAACGTATTCATGAACGCTCTTGGCGCTCATCAATCACAAGTTGACTGAGGCCCACGCCTGACAATCGTTCGCGTAACATCATCAAAACATGCTCCGCTTGCGAATCAGATATAGTTTTATGGTCAGGGTCTGACGGGATAATCCAATCCCCTAGCACCGTCGTAATAACCTGATTTGCCGTCACGGGCTGAACGGCTACAGGGGTTCTCTCTGGGATATCCAACGGTTCTAGCAAACGTATATGGCCGTTTTCGTAAACGCCGTTAACAATTACTGTTGAGGGTTGAGGATGTGTCATTTTATTTACCCAGCCTTTTCACTGATTATACCAAAAATCCCAACCCGTTTGATGATTTCAAGGTATGACAATGACACCCGCTTTGATGCCAAACCTAAATCAAAGTGCGTAGGTCAATCTCTAACAGCCCGGCCACCAACTTTAAGATTCCGATGTGGTCGGGCTTTTGTTCTGCCCATAGCAGGTCTGGCGATAGTGCGAATTTGGGTAACAAGCCAGACGTCATACGACCCTCTGCATCTAGCGGACGGCGGCGGTATAAGGCGTTTTCGCCCAATTCGTAGACATCCGCGATGCGGCGTTCGGGATCAATTAACCAATACTCGCGCACACCCCCCTGCTCATACTCGCGGAACTTGACGCCATAATCCCGCTCGATGCTCTCAGGCGAGATGACTTCCATCACGATGTCCGCTGCGCCGTCCAGATAAGTCGCTTTGATACGATCAAGATGCTCGTTCAGCACAATCAGTACATCGGGTTCACGGGCGGAAAGCTCCGACGAAAGGCGCTGGACAAAGCTCTGGCTGAACACTTGTCCGGTATGGGTGAAGTCAAAATAAGCCCCTAAAATTTTTACCAACCATTGAATTAGAAAAATATGAAACGCACTCGTCCCCATTTGATTTAGCTCCACACGGCCATCAGGTAGCCATTCCGCATGATAACCGTCAAACACAGCGAGAAATTCCTCGAACGTGTAGCGACGGTCAAGCGACGGATGAATTATTTCGGGCGTGCGCTCAAGCCTATAATCGGTCACGAGTCCAGTCCCCACTCTTGGATAGGGAAAGTATAACATAGGTCATATTCATCCAACGCCGCCCATTCCCCCGTATAATCAATATCAACAAACATCACATCCTACGGGGGATTTTGTGGTTATGGACGCCGCCGCCATCACACCTAGTTTCAACGCGAATATCGCCATGCTGGACGATTATCTCGATACCAGTATGTACCCGCCCGCCTGCATATCCAAACCTCGCAGCCACTATATGCCGCGCTGACGGCGCAAGACATCACCCCAGAAACGCACATGCTGGGCGTGACTTGGAACGGGCGGCTGCACACCCTACCGATGCGGATGGTGCTATGCTACAACGTCATAGAAGGCATCACCGAGGATGACGAACCGTGGATCATGACCTTCTGCAACGCCTGTAACACCGGCATGGTCTTCGACCCGATTGTGGACGGCAAAACCCTCCACTTTGAACGGCGCGGCGCGTATGATGGGATGCTGCTCATCTGGGATGCCGAAACCCGCTCGTATTGGCAGCACATCACCGGGGAATGTTTATACGGCGAAAACGCTGGGAAACAACTGCGCGGAAAAACCGTCACCCGTCACCTAACCGCCGCAGAAGCCGTCGCGCTTGACCCGCAAGCTATGTTATGGTCTGTCCCCCTCACCCCGGAACAAGAGCGCCTCACAAGGTCGATGGAAAAAATGCGCGCCCACCCCGAATTGGTCGAAGCGGGCATCATCTCAACCTTTCAAAAAGAAGATCCCCGCCGCCCACGCTTTGAAATGGGTCTGGTCGTCTGGGATGGGGAATCGCGCTGCTTTTACCCGGTACAGGCGTTGGGAGACCGCGATAACATCCTCGTGACTCCGTTCAACGGGCAGACGCTGTTGGTCTATCGCACGCCAGATGCCATGTCGCCGACGGCGGTTTATGTAGACGCCAAAACCGCCTCGTGGAATCGCGACTCCATCGTCCTCGACACCGGCCTGACGCTGACCGATGAGGGTTGGCAGGACGCGGATGGTCAACCGCAGACCGTGGCTCGCCCGATGCAGTTGCTCATGCGCTGGTATGGCGCGGCGGCCACCTTCACCGACTGCGATGTGTGGGAGGGGTGAGTCCATCGGCGGGACGGCAAGCCGTCTCGCTTCTCATCGTTTCCGAAAAAACATCATAGTAAATTAAAAAATATACGATTAAAATATAATTCAACCTTATTCTTCTAACCTTAGAGGATGAATTTCCCATGAACAATTTTCAAGACCCGTTCAATACCCCCGCCAAAAAGATTGCAAAGCCGGTTAACAATGACCCACAACGCGGCACAGGCTACGATGAAATTTTCATCTATGCTTACACCGATAAGCTGTTAAAGCAAGCCGACCGTATTGTCATCACCCTAACCATCCTGTTTGGTATCATCGGCGCACTACTAGGTTTTTTGGTAGGGGGGCGTGGTAGTGGAAGCATTATACTCGCGGTAATCTCCGGCGTGATTGGCGCTGTCATTGGGTATATCGTTGGCACACAACGCGCATTTTGGCTACGTTTAGAAGCCCATCGCAGCCTGTGGATGATTCAGGTCGAGAAGCACCTCAGAAACATCAATAGACAAACACGCTCGTCCTGACCGAATGCGCGGTGTGGGAAGGGATAAAAGTATTCTAATCGTAACTACTCAGCCCCTATTTGAGGGGAAATGAGAGTTTTAACGGTACTCGGCTCAATTATCTGAGGGGAGAACTTCCCCACGACTCAGCCAATTTGATCGCTCTACAGCATCAAATTGAGGGGAGAAATGATGGCTGAGTAGTTACCAAAAATCGACATAACCATCGCTTCTCATTGTAAAATATCATCAATGTCCCTGTCCCCACCCGTTATATTGAAATTACGCTATAATTTCAATCAATCGACAATTGAGGATGAACCAGCATGGTCGCGCCTGCTCGATTGATGACCGTACAAGCATTTGAGCGTTGGATTGAAAGCCCAGAGGCGCAAGGCCGCTGGGTTG
>DAOTTP010000200.1:0-14351 GCA_034437835.1 Anaerolineae bacterium
GTCTCTAGAACGGAATGTATAGAGGTTTTACTATTGAGCTTTTGAGGGAAAATAAACGCGCCAAGTGAGTTACGACGAGCTACTATAAACATGCGCTTACGAACTTGTGGAATGGCAAACTCATGCGGAGAAAAATGGGTGAATTTAACATCATAACCTTCAGCTACCAGTGCTGCATTCATCTCTTTCCAAGTTTGTCCACGATTGTGCTTTTCAAGATTTGAGACGTTTTCGAGTAGAATAAACTCTGGCTTGTGATGTTTTACAATCCTAATAATCTCCCAGAAAAGGTCGCCCCACTTCACGCATCCTAATCCTTGCTGCTCCCCTGCTTTCGAGAAAGGTTGGCAAGGGAAACCGGCACACAGAATATCATGAGCAGGTATATTTTTTTCATCAATCAATCGTATATCACCTTGCGGTAATAGCTTATGATTGATTTCATAAAGACCAACAAGTTCTTTATCTATTTCAGACGCAAAAACACATTCGTGACCAAGTTCACGAAGTGCGAGATGAAAACCACCTAAACCTGCAAAGAGGTCAATGAATCGCATGTGGGTTGCCTATTTATACAGTGGAATTTGGAAAATGGAACTGCTAATAACACTTAAACACCATGAACTTATCTAAAATTACCACAATACCCTATGTGCCACAACCCGCTTGGGGGCATAGATAAACAAGGTGTGGTATACCAAAGCTGAGGTTGATATTGAATTCAAGAAAGATGCCCGACGATGAGTGATATTTTTGGCAGAATCAGAAATCTCAGAAAAACCCTGCTTGCGAGTGGAATCGGCCTATACCTGATTATCGGTCTGTCGCTGAGTGCGTTATGTCTATGGCTGTTTTGGGAGGTCTCGGAGCATGTCATCCGGGGTGGGGCGATTTTTGCGTTTGATACCGCGTTGGCGAACGAACTGTACCGTGAGGCGACGCCCCTCAGCACGACGTTTTACCTCACGATTAGTTGGTTTGGGTCACAAGGCATCATCGTATTGGGGGTCATTTTCGGCGCGTTTTATATCATCCGCCGCCAATGGTTCAACTTGACGTTCTGGCTGATTGCACTGGCGGGGGGTGGGTTGCTCAATAACCTCATTAAACAAGTTGTCGCCCGCCCGCGCCCCTACTTTGTAGACCCTCTGGTGCTGGAGCAGAATTATAGTTTCCCCAGCGCCCACGCCATGACCTCGCTGATTATGTATGGAATCCTCGGCTATCTGTTGTGGTCGAATCTCCGCAATCGCTATGCCAAGATTTTTGTCGTGTTCGGGACAGTCCTATTCATTTTGTTGATAGGCATTAGCCGGATGAAGTTGGGCGTGCATTATTTCTCGGATGTGGTCGGCGGATTCGCGGCGGGCGGAATCTGGCTGGGGATATGTATCAGCGCGATAAATTTCCTGAGACGACATCCCAATCCCTCAACGATAGATGAAACGCGCTAGACGATTTTCGACATATAATCGGGGTATGTCAAAAATCAAATCTGGGCTGTATTTATGAATCTGCGCCTGCTCTACCTGTCCCTATGCTGCCTCGTCATGCTGTCTGCCGCGCCGGTTAGCGCACAGACCGACGTCCCGTTGCGGTTGCCGTCTGACCCGATTATCCGCACCGAGGCCGACCTCGCCGCGATTGCCGCGCTGGATTCCAACATCCCACGCGATGCAACGTTCGACCCGCGAGTCGTCTCGCATGTGCAAATCCCGCTGACCGTCAACGTCGGGATCACCCCTTACGCGCATTGCAGCGATTGGGTGAACAATGGCCGCCCCATCACCGAAATCGTGACGATGGACTTAAAGACCTACATCAAGAACGTGCTGCCCAATGAATGGCCGAACGCTTGGCATCCCGAATCGCTCAAGTCTGGCGCGGTAGCCGCCAAAATGTTCGCGTGGTGGCGCATCAACATCACCGAGACGTACCCCGGCATCCGCCCGCCGGGGGTGCATGTGGTCGATAACACTTGTGACCAAGTATTTTTCGCCAATAGTCACCGCCCGACCACCGACGCCGCGATTGACGCGACATGGCCTGTCCGCATGACCGACGCCGAGAGGGTGGTCGAAATTCATTATCTGGCGTGGGATTGGCAATGCGCCGACGCGCTGGCGGCCAACGGTGGCGGCTGGTGGCGCTGTATGGGTCAAAATGAAACCCGCACGATGGCCGAATCCGGCGCGGGGTATCAGACCATCCTGAACACGTACTATGAGCCGGTACAGTTCAGCGTCACGGCGGCCATGCCGCAGACCAAAAATGTCCTGCTCAACCCCAAATTCACCGATGGGATGGGGAGTTGGTTTGTACAAGGCGGCATCGGTGCGGGCTACGGCATCAGCGACGGGGTATTCAAATTCCATCGTGCGACAAACAGCGCAGAACCGGCCACGCTGTATCAAGATGCCAACGTCATCGTGAGCGCAGACACGCCGCTAAAATTCATGGTCAAACTCGGCAACCCCAGCGCCGTCGCCAAAACCGTCCGGCTGCGTATCCGCGCCATCGAGACGACCACAGGCTCAACCGAATGTACGTTCACGCTGGCGGCGGGCGCGCCGCTACTGAGTTATAGCGTGGTCGGCGCTAACCCTGTCGGTTGGATGGGCGTGCGCGTCACCCTTTCGGTCATGACCGCCGACGGACTCGACGGGGTGACGGTGGACGACGCCACCCTGAAATTTATTCCGACGGCAGATACCGGTATCCCGTGCCTCACGCCGCGCCCCGGCAAACCGACTATGACCGCGCCCTTAAACGCCCAAGCCGTGCGTTCGCCGTTCGTCGTAACCCTCACCCCCGGCGCATCGAATTTCGTGCAGGGGTATAGCCCGTCATGGCAAGTGCAAGTCGATAACAACAGCGATTTTAGCTCGCCATTTTATGACAACGCCGCTTCGTTGAGCATTGAACCGAGTATTTCCGTCGCGGTTAGCGCCGAGACATGGTACGTCCGCGCCCGCCAATATGACGGCGTGAGTATGTTCAGTGCGTGGACATCCAGAATCAGCGTATCGGTCAGCCAACTGCCCGCCGCGCCCATACTCATCGCGCCGATTGGCGACGCGGCTGCCGTCGGGCAGTCGTTCGTCTGGCAGACCAGTAACCTCGCAACGCAATACCGACTGGTGATAAAAGATGCGGCGGGCGTGATTATCTACAATCAGATTAACCCCCCAGCGACATGGGGTTGCACGGCAGACTCGTGCGCGGTGGCGCTCGATTCGCTGGGCGTGACGTTCATCAGCGGCCTGCCTTATTCGTGGAAAGTGACTGCTCAGAATCCCAGCGGCAAAGGCATGAGCAAATTCAAAGCGTTCACGCTGATTGACTCTGTTCGCGTTATGCCGGAGGGATTTCGTCGCTAGGGAGATTGATTTGCAATACATCTAAAATATTCGTCCCACTCTTGTTGTCGAGGGTGGGACAAGGCTGTAGCCATTACTGAATGCCTTTAACGACTAGAGTTTGCCTAAATCCCCCTTGTTTTTGTGATATATTGGGTGAAACAAACTTTTCTTGGGATTACGGGCATGGATATCTTGCTGGCGCACGCTTATGTGTTGAACGACGACCCGCACGAACGGCAGGTCATGAAGCCGTATCCGCCGTTGGGCGTGCTGTCGCTGTCGGCTTATCTCAAGCGTCAGGGATTCGGCGTGGCGGTATTCGATGCCACCTTCCAGTCGCTAGATGATTTTCCGGCTGCGTTGGCGCGTGAAAAACCATCCGTCGTCGGGATTTACGTCAATCTGATGACCAAGTTCAACGCGCTCAAGCTGGCAAAGGTCGCCAAAGAATCCGGCGCGTGGGTGGTGTTGGGTGGGCCAGAGCCGCCATATTACGCCGCCGATTATCTGCGTGCCGGGGCGGATGTGATTGTGATTGGCGAGGGCGAACACACCCTAGAAGAATTGACCGCTTCGCTGATTAAAAACGGGCGGCGCGAGCTTCATAGCATCAACGGAATCGCGTTTTTAGATGACGACGGCCAATTGGTCGAAACCGATGCCCGCGAGATGATTAAAGACTTGTCCAGCTTGCCGTGGCCTGACCGCGACTCCATCGACATCCGCGCTTACCTCAATACATGGAAAACGCATCACGGCACGGCGTCAATGAGCGTCATCCACGCACGCGGCTGCCCGTATACGTGTAAATGGTGCAGTCACAGCGTGTACGGCAACACGCACCGCCGCCGCAGCCCAGAACACGCCGCCGATGAGATTCTTTACCTCAAAGAGGTGTATAACCCCGACCTGATTTGGTACGCCGATGACGTGTTCGCCATGAATCACAAATGGCTACGCGCTTATGCCGATGCGCTAAAAGTGCGCGGAATCAAAATCCCGTTCGAGTGCATCAGCCGCGCTGACCGCTTGACCGAGCCGGTGATCGAGTTATTGGCCGAGATGGGGTGTTTCCGGCTGTGGAACGGTAGCGAATCCGGCAGTCAGCGCATCATCGACGCGATGGATCGCAAGGTTGATGTGGCGGATGTCCGCGCCAAAACCCACCTGCTGCAAAAATACGGCATCCAAGCCGGCATGTTCATCATGCTGGGGTATACGGGCGAGACCATACAGGACATTATCGAGACCACCGAACACCTCAAAATCGCCAATCCCGATATTTTCCTGACCACGGTGGCTTATCCCATCAAAGGGACGGCTTTCTATACTGAGGTCGAGTCCAGTATTTTGACTGATAAGCCGTGGGATGCCCGCACAGACCGCGATTTGACTGTGGCGGGGCGCTATAGCCGCCGATTTTATAGTTTTGCGACGCGCTGGATGGTCAGCAGTGTGGCGCTGCATCGGGCGCGGACGCACGGCGGAGTCTCGCTCAAACGTCAGGCTAAACTAGCCTTCAATGTCGCGGTTGGGCGCGTTGGCATGGCATTGACCCAAAACGGGCGCGAATCATAAAATCATCTCAATGGGGGACATCCATGAAACTACTCGACTCGTTGACCGTGCAATCGGCCATCGGTGAACATCGGATCGAATTGTATCTGGGCGACTTGAGCGATATGCCGCCCGAACACGCCGTCGATGTACTGGTCGTCTCGTCGTACCCCAATAACTACTTTCCGACGCGAGGGACTTTGATCGGGGCGCTGGGACAGCGTGGGATCAGTGTGCGTCAATTGGCCGATGATAAAGCCATCGATATGCGCGAATTCGCCTCGTGCTGGTTATCAAGACCGATTGAAAACCCTGAACATGCGGGGATTCAATTCAAGCATCTGTTGTGTTTTGAGCCAAAAGAGCGCGGCAAAGCGACTGAGGTGGTCGGGGATATTTTTCGCGCCTTGTTACCTTTCGCGTTTGGCCCGCCCAATATCCGCAGCGTTGCTATGCCGTTGGTCGCCAGCGGGCGGCAGGGTACTCCTGCTGCTGACATGCTCGACGCAGTGATTGATAACGCGGTCAATTGGTTGTCACGCGGGACGCCGATTGACGTGATAAAGGTCGTCGAGTTCGACCCGTTCAAGGCCGGAGAGATGAAAGGGGCGTTCGGCTTCCTCAAAAAGCGCTATCGCAAAGCGGCCAGCACCCCAGCCACGTTAGATGGCGGGGCGGATGGCTTCGATTATGACGTGTTCATCAGCTACAGCCGCAAGAACCAAGTTGAGGCCGACTGGTTGTATGAGGAACTCAAGCGCCAACGCCCAGAACTCAAAATTTTCATTGACCGTGTTTCGATGCGGGTCGGCTCATCTTGGCAGCAAAAGCTGTATAAAGCGTTGGACGATTCGCGGCGGGTGATTGCGCTGTTGTCACCGGATTACATCGCCTCAGCCATCTGTCAGGAAGAACTCAATATCGCCATCTCACGCAATCGTGACAGTGAGGGCGTCCTGATGCCGATGTACCTCTATGACGCCAAACTGCCGACCTATATCAAGCTGCTGAATTACCTCGACTGCCGCGAGGCCGACCAAGATAAACTGTCGGCTGCACTGGGCAAGTTGGGGATTTAGGCCGCCGTGCTGCACATCATCGTTGCCGCGCTATTCACATGGTTGGGCGCGTATCTCATCAAACGCGCCCCGCGTGATGTGCCTCTTGTTCACTGGACTCGGGGCGTTGGCTTATCCGGCTGGCGTGATTGCGGATGCGTTCGCGCACCCTATCGGAGTCGTGCTGGCCGCGTTGCCTGCCGTATTTTGGGCGGTGGTCGCCGTCCGCCTGTGGTCACGCCATGCAGACTCGCCCGCGCCGCGTTCTATTCGCGCCATTTGGATACTCTTTACGCTGTTCATCGGGTTGGGCGCGGGCTTATTGGTGTTGCCGCTAGACCTTATCCCCAAAAGTTGGCTACTCGTCTCGGCGGGGACGGATGTGCTGATGCTAGGCATCGCTATCGCCGCGTTTGACGCCTTCAATCAAGGCGAAAGCCTCCGGCGCGATATGCTGGGGTCGGCATTGGCCTCGGCGCGGGGATGGGCTTGGCCTTTGGCGGGCAGGCGGGGCTATTGGGCGCACCGCTGGCCGTGGTCATCCCTCTGACGCTGACCGCCGTCGTCCTCCCGATGTTAGCCGAGCCATTGCAAGCCGCGCTTGACCGCCTCACATTGTCCGAATCGCCGCAAATACAACATGCCCGCGCTGAACTTCGCGCCGCCGCTGACGCTTTGCCCCGCGCCCTCCCCGCTGAAAGCCTCGCCGGATTGGATGAAGAATCGTTTGCCCGAATCACCCGCCGTGCCTTGAGCGCCATGACCGACCTCTCGAAATTGGCCGCCAGCCCGCTGGCCTATCACCCGCATGTGACGGCGAGACTATCGCCATCATCAGACGGGGCGCAAGTTTTGGCGCGTGCCGCCGCCCTAAAAGCGGTACTAGCCGAGTCTATCGCCAAGCTCAAGCCCGAAGGCGAGGCGTCCTTTGGCACATCGGATGAGTGGCGGCACTATAACGCGCTGTATTTCCCGTATGCCATCGGGTTAAAACCCTATCGCGCCGATTCAAGCATCACCGACCCAGCGCATAAGGCCGCACTGACATGGTTTCAATCGCAAGTGCCAGAGCGCACGCTGCATCACTGGCAAACCGCCGCCGCCCGCTTGATTGCACAGGATTTGCGCGGCGATTTGTAGGGGCGTCAGCGTGCTGCGCCCTGCAAACAACTACGCTTTTTGGCAGTAATTGGCAGTCTTTTTCATAGATATTGCAGTGCCATTCGGGGGAAGATGAGGGTATCGCAGTCGTTTTGACTGTGCTTGACCAACATCTTTAGGAGAACCCCACATCATGGCCGCTGTCACCCTCAACACCGCTTCGCCCGTTCAACTACAGGCCGCCCAACGCGGCGCAACCGTCTTGCGTATTGATGCCGTCTATACCGAATTGATTGGCCTCGGCTTGCTGCTCGGCGGGGAAGGGATGGCCGAGGCACTGGGGTTATTGCCTATCGGCCTGTATAACCTCTTGGGTGTGGGGATGTTCCTGTATGGCATCGGCTTGTGGGTCGCGCGACCTCGCGTTGGATGGGCGTCGGAGTGCTACGCGCTCAGATTGCGGCCAATGTGGTCTGGCTGGTCGCAACCGAGGCGTTGCTTTTGCTCGGCATCGTCCCCTTCACGGGGTTGGGAATCGGCGTGCTGATCGTCGCTAACCTGATTGTGATTACGCTCACCGTCCTACAATGGCGCGCCGCCAATCGTTTAGCGTAAGGGCGCTGGTTCTAATAGCGAACGCCCAGAAGTTGCTATGGGGGGCGGGGGACATAAGCCCGGCCCATACCCATATACGCCTTATATCGAATGATTCGCCGCTGGAAGCTAAAGCATTCCGCTAGAAAACTGCTTGTAAGCCCGCTAAAGAGGCTGGTTTTCGGATTCTGACGCGGCGATTTCAATAAAATGACGGCGCGTGTAATCACCGACGATTTTGGCGTCTGGCGATAGGCCGACCACCCACTCGGTCAGCTTGCGGACGGCGAAATGCACCCCATCCGTCGGGCGCGGTGTCCCAATTGACCCCAACGACACGACGAACTCGCCGGTTTCGGGATTTAGCATCACCAGCAATCCGACCTGCTGATGGATGCTCGGCTCGACGACGAAAACCTCAATCAACAATGCGTCAGGCTTGCTAAAGGCGGCCATATAGGTGATATACAGCCCGCCTTCGGCCTGCGTCTTGAATGGGACAAATTTGGCCGCGAGGTCGGCGGGCGATAGCGGCTGGGTGATTTTCATGTGCGGCATGGCAAGCTCTCGGATGACGGGCAAATCTAGCGCGGGTTGGTCATTGCGCCGGTAGACGAAATAGTGACCGGGGCGGCCTTGCTGATAGCCCCGCGCCTCATATTTGGTCATCACGCCGACGGTACGCTCCCATCCCCACGGCTCCGGGGCGAAGGTATTGGTCAGCCCCGATGTGTCGGCCAAGAGTTCGGCGCTCATGTCGGCGTAGTCGCGGATGTCCGTCGCCAGCGTGAATAATCCGCCCGGTTTCAAGCGGCTGACCATCAAATCCAGCGTATTACGCTGAATCAGGCGGCGCTGGGCGTGACTGGTCTTAAACCACGGGTCGGGGAAGTTAACGTGAATCTCGTCCAACGTTTCCGGCTCAAACACATGCGCGAAGGCGGTCTCGGCGCGGGCGAACATCACGCGGACGTTGGGCAATTCGCCACGGTCACACGCGCCCTCAGCTTTGCGAAGGCTGATGGAGTCGATTTCGATGCCGAGGATGGACGACTCCGGCTGGCTCTTGGACAGCCAGCGCAAAAATTGACCGTAGCCGAAGCCAATCTCTAGGATGCGCGGGGCGTCCGGCGCGTGATTCGGGAACAGGTCGCCCCAAACCAGCGGCCACGGCACATGGATGGCGTCTAGGCGCGGGACGACATTGCGGGTCGGTCTAGGCATAGGTCAGGCCGTCACCTTGCACGGGTTGGTCAACGTGCCGAAGCCGTCAATCGTGACGCTGACGACATCGCCATCTTTCAAAAAGCGCGGCGGGGTTTGGCCTTTGCCAACGCCCGATGGCGTGCCGGTCAGGATGATGTCGCCGGGGTCAAGCGTCACCCAATGGCTGATGTAGCTGATGAGCGAATCGACGCGGTGCAGCATCAGTTCGGTGCTGGCGTCTTGCATCGTCTCACCGTTAACGCTGGTCGAGATGTGTAACGCTTGCGGGTCAGCGACATCGTGCTTGGTGACGAGGACAGGTCCCAACGGACAAAACGTATCCATCCCCTTAGCGCGAATCCATTGCGGCTCGCTCTGTTGCAAATCGCGGGCGCTGATGTCGTTAGCGATGGTGTAGCCGTAGACGGCTCTGAGCGCTTCTTCTGGGCTGATTTTGCTGACATGCTTGCCCATCACGACCGCCAACTCACCTTCCCAATCGACTTGTTGCGAGGCCGACTCGCTCCATGTGATGGTCTGACCGTTCCCGATAATCGAGGACGGTAGTTTGGCGAACATCAGCGGCTTTTCGGGGGTTTGATTGCCCATTTCCTTGATATGGTCGGCGTAGTTGCGGCCAATCGCAATGATTTTGCGCGGGCGCAACGGGGCGTGAATCACGCACTCAGCCAATGGAAAACGCAACGTGGTTTCGGTGGGGGTGATGCCTGCGTCAATCAGGTTGAGCATATCGAGCGTCCACGCGGCTGCGGTGACGACGCCATCGCGCAAGATGCCAACGCCATTACGGATAGGGTGAGAGAAGCTGACGAGTTGCATAAGCGGAGTCCTGAGGTTTAAGTGATGAGTGATGAGTAAGGTTTGTAGATAGCTTGGTATGTGTTGATGGATAAGCTTGGTGAAAAACGGACAGAGTGATGCAATATCTGTCGATAGACCTAAATCTAAAGTGATTATATCGCCTAAGTGGGGGCAATCTCATCACTAAGCTTTATTTCCTTGTCCGTGTCGTAATCGCATCTTTGAGCAGGGCGATACGCTCTGGGCGGTAGGTTTCTAGCTCTTTCCGCAGACGGTCAAGCAACTTAGGGGTGAAATCCAGTTCCATGACCAGTGCGGCCTGTTCGGTATTCAGACGTTCGGCCAATGCGTCGAGTTGTACGCTGTGCTGACGGTTATCCAGCAACAACGATACCAGCCGCCCGACGAGGAATCCGATGATTCCGCCGCCGATGACCCCGGCGAAAATCGCCCCGATTTCCAGCAGAAGGTTTGATCCCGCGAATCCGTAAACCGTGACGCCCAACCCTACCGCCCCGACCACCGCACCAGCGATTCCGCCGAAAATACCGGCTTCTTCGCCTCGGATTTCATCATCAATCACGATAGTACGGTCTGTTTTGGTTTTGGCAATCACCGTCGCCCGATACATCTTCAGGTCTGGTAAGCCACTGAGGTGATCGAGGGCGCGTGTGAGGACTTCGCGCTTGGCAAAAATGGCTGCCACATATTCCGTCGCCATGCGGCGGCACTCCCCTACTGGTTCTTGATGCGGGTTAGTGTATCACACGCGATGTCAAATGGGTGATTACAAGGCTATAATTTTTGCGAGTTCAGAAATTGACAGTAGCCAGTTTGCAGTTAAATCGTCAAGATAGGTGATTAGCATTGAATAAGATGAGACCCCCAACTTCACACTGCACACTTCAAACTTCCCACTAAAAAAAGAGTTTCCACATGACCGATCATTTACAATTTGTGCCGATATTGGTGGTGGGGTTCATCACCGCGCTGGCGTTGACGCCGGTCAGCCGACAGTTGGCGATGCGGCTGGGCGTGGTCGCCAAGCCCAACAACCGCACCATCCACAACGGTAATATGCCGCTTTTGGGCGGGCTTGCCATCTATATCGGGTTCACGTTGTCGCTTTTGCTGTTCAGTCCGCCGACCTATATCGCCCAATTCGCGGCTGTATTGGCCGGGGCGGGGTTCATTGCCGCCATCGGCGCGGTGGATGACCGTTACAACCTGAATATCCGCACGCGCTTCATCGCGGCTGCGGTGGCGGGGGCGTTCGTTGTGCTATCGGGCATCTCGCTCCATATCACCGGCCTGTGGTTCATTGACGGGCCGCTGACCATTTTCTGGATTATGGCGCTGACCAACGCGGTCAATTTCCAAGACAATATGGATGGCTTATCGGCGGGCAGTAGCGCGATTTCCGCCGCGTTTTTCCTCCTGATTGCGCTATCACAGGGGTTGATATTGGTCAGTTTGTTGGCGGCGGCGGTCTTGGGTAGCGCCCTCGGCTTCCTTGTGCATAATTTCGCGCCGTCGTCCACCTTCATGGGCGATATGGGCGCGTTGATGCTAGGATTCGTGCTGGCGGTCATCGGCATCAAAATCGAAATGGTCAGCCCGCCCTTTAACCCACAGTGGATTATCCCCATACTGGTGATGTGGTTGCCCGCCTTCGACATCAACCTCGTGATTTTCACGCGCATTAGCGAGGGGCGTTCGCCGGGGCAAGCGGGGCGCGACCACACCAGCCATCGCCTGATGAGTTTGGGTCTGTCGCATCGCAAGGTCTTGTTCATCTTATATGTGACCTGTGCGCTGTTCGGGCTGGCCGGACTCGCCTTGAGCATCACCGCGTCTTGGCCGTTGGCGCTGGCGTGCGTTGGCCTGATTGCCGCCCAATATTTTCTGGCGTGGAAAATCCGTAAGAACCATCAAATTAAAACCTAAACGAGACCCGATAGTATGAAAACGGATATGGCAGTGCCATGCCCCTACAGGATAGGTAAGGAAAATCGTATGCGTTATGTTGTGACCGGCGGCGCGGGCTTCATTGGCTCGCACATCGCTTATCGTTTGCTATCTGAGGGTCATCAGGTCGCTGTGGTCGATAATTTGCTCACCGGCCAGCGCAGCAATTTAGATGTGCTAACCCCGTTTGGCGATGCATTCAGCTTTCATGAGGCCAGCATCACCGACTCCGCCGCGATGTTGGACGCCTTCAAAGGCGCAGAGGTGGTCTATCATCAGGCCGCGCTCCCCAGCGTGCCGCGCAGCGTTGATAACCCGCTGGAGACGCACCTGCATTGCGCCACCGGTACGCTGACCGTGCTGGACGCCGCCCGCCGGGTCGGAGTGCGGCGGGTAGTCTATGCGGCGTCGTCATCGGTTTATGGCGAACAGCCGGGGGAGTTCAAAACTGAGGACATGCTCCCGCGCCCGATTTCGCCGTATGGGGTCGCCAAATTAACCGGCGAACTGTACTGCCAAGTTTTCACCCAAACCTACGGCCTCGAAACCGTGGTATTGCGCTATTTCAACGTGTTTGGCCCGCGCCAAGACCCAGACAGCCCGTATGCGGCGGTGATTCCGCTGTTCATCCGCGCCATGCTCAAGGGGCAAGCCCCGACCCTCAACGGGGATGGGATGCAGAGCCGCGACTTCACGTATATCGATAACGTGGTGCATGGGAATCTATTGGCGGCCAGCGCCCCGGACGCCAACGGTCAGGTGATGAACCTCGCCACGGGCGGGCGAGTCGGGCTGCTCGAATTGGTCGATAAGATTAACGCGCTGCTGGGGACGGACATCGCGCCGGTATTCGCGCCCGCCCGCAACGGAGACATCAAGCACAGTCGCGCCGCGATTGACCGCGCCCGCGACTTGTTGGATTTTTCGCCCATCGTCAGTTTCGATGACGGCCTCGCCCGCACGCTGGCCTACTATCGTACAATGGCGTGATAGGTATAAAAGTTAGGAGGTCGCCATGATAAATGATTCACCCACCCGCACGATGACCGTTGAGGAGTTTGACCAATGGGTGTTGTTGCCGGAAAACGCCGGGCGCGATTTCGAGTTCGTGAATCAGGAGATTATCGAAGTGGTCTCAAACAATCGTTCGTCCAATTATGCAGCGATTTTCACGGGTGAACTTTACGTTTTTCTCCGCGATAAAGACCTCGGCTCGTTGACCAGCTCCGACGGCGGTTATCGCATCGCGGGCGAGCGTTATATCCCGGATGTCGCGTTCATCAGCAAGGCCAAACTGCCGACTCCCACCGATGATGCCTATTTGCCCATCCCACCAGACTTGGCGGTTGAGGTGCTGTCGCCGTCGAATAGTGATGAAGAAATCCGCATCAAAGTGGTGAACTATCTCAGTGAAAATGTGGTGGTCTGGCTGGTCAACCCCACCGATAAGCGCGTTGAGGTGTATGTGCCGGGGAAGAAGGCCGTCATCTTGACCGCCGCCGATACGTTGGACGGTTCGCCCGTTTTACAGGGATTTTCGCTCCCACTCAAACTGGTTTTTAAGGAATAAATGCGCGTTTTTCACCTGATTAAAGCCGCCGGAATCGCTGGGGCAGAGCGTCATCTGCTGGATTTGTTGCCGGGGCTACGCGCCAACGGAATCGACGCCCAATTTCTGCTGCTGACCCCGCCGGGGGAGGCCGCCCAACCGTTGATTGAGGCCGCCCGCGCCCGTGACATCCCGACTCAAACCCTGAGTTTACCGCGCAGCGCCTCCCCATCTGCGCTGATGGAATTGAGCAACCTATTGCGCGACTCAAAACCGGACATCGTACACACCCATCTGATCCACGCCGATCTATACGGCACAATTGCGACGCGGCTGGCCGGAATTCGGCGGGTGATACACAGCGTTCACAACGACAACCCGCATTTTGACCGCCTGCCGTTGCGCGTGATGTTCCGGGCGTTATGGGCGCTGACAGAGCGCGGCGTGTGTATCTCACAAGCCGTGCAGCGTTATGTCCTCAAGGTTGAAGGCGCACCTGCCGACAAACTTCACCAAATTTACTACGGTTTGCCGTTGCCCGTCCCACGCTATGATCGTCAGACCATCCGCGCCGGACTAGCCGCGCAAATCCTCGATTTGCCGATAGATGGGGTTTGGGTCGGGATTTTCAGCCGCCTGATTGAGCAGAAGGGCATCCCGTATGGCCTAGCGGCGTTCGCGCAAGTTGCGTCAGAATATCCCACCGCGCATCTTTTAATTGCGGGCGACGGGGTATTGCGGGCAGACTTCGAAGCACAGGCGCAGAATTTAGGCTTGGGCGGGCGGGTTCATTTTCTGGGATGGCGGACGGATGCGCCTCAGTTGATGGCGGGCTTAGACCTGTTCCTGATGCCCAGCTTATGGGAAGGATTCGGCATGACGCTGTTGGAGGCGATGGCGCAAGCCGTCCCGATTCTGGGCAGCACGGCGGGGGCGATTCCAGAGGTGGTGCGCGACGGCGACACTGGCTTGACCGTCCCTCCGGCGGATGCGGGCGCGATTGCGGCGGCGCTGCGGATTCTGTTGGCGGACGCGGGGTTACGTCAACGGATGGGTGAGGCGGGCTTGGCGCGTTTGGGCGCACACTTCAGCGCCGAGAAGATGATTCAGGCGCATGTGGCGTTGTATGCGGGG
>DAOTTP010000201.1:0-44617 GCA_034437835.1 Anaerolineae bacterium
ATCTTGGATGCGATTTTTGGCACGGATAATTTCCGCAACGAAATCATCTGGAAACGCACCAGCGCCCACAACGACGCCCGCAAGAAGTTTGGTAATGTGAGCGATTCGATTTTCTTTTATACCAAGTCGGATGAATACACGTTTAATCATCAATATGCGGAACACACAGAGGCATATACAGATAAGTTCTATCGCTTCACGGATGAGAATGGTCGCGTTTACCGTATTGATAATATTGCCAGCCCAAATCCACGTCCTAATCTGATATATGACTACAAAGGTTACAAACCTCCGGTGAAGGGTTGGCGCTATTCGCTTGAAACGATGCAGCGTCTTGATTCTGAGGGACGATTGATATTCCCTAAGTCGCCAGAAGGACGTATCCAAGTCAAACGGTTTTTGGATGAGATGCAAGGTAGCGTCTTAGGCAATATTTGGGATGATATTAAACCCCTACAAGCAAATTCTAAAGAGCGTACCGGCTACCCCACACAAAAACCGTTAGCGTTGTTGGAGCGCATCATCGTAGCCAGCAGCAATCCCGGCGACATCATGCTTGACCCGTTTTCTGGCTGCGGAACGGCTGTGACAGCCGCGCATAAGCTGGGACGGCGTTGGGTGGGCATCGACATCACGCACCTTGCCATCACCGTGATGAAACATCAGCTAGACCAACAATTGGGGATTAAAGTCGGCGCGGATTATCAAGTGGTCGGTGAACCGGTAGATGTCGGCGGCGCACAGGCGCTGGCCTTGCAAGACCGCCACCAGTTTGAGTGGTGGGCGATTTCACTGGTCGGCGCGAGGCCGTCCGGCGGGGAAGCGAGCGCTCCCGCCCCCGGTGGACGGGCTAAAGGCAAAAAAGGCGCGGATAAGGGGATTGATGGTTTCATCCCGTTCATCGAGAAAAACGGCAAGTTGGCGCGGGTGATTGTCTCGGTCAAAAGCGGCGATAATATTGGGGCGGCGATGGTGCGCGACCTCGTAGGGACGCTAGACCGCGAAAAGTCACCGATGGGGATACTAATTCTGCTGAACTCTCCGACCAAACCTATGCTGACAGAGGCCGCCGCCGCTGGGTATTATGAGTCGGAATTATGGAAGCGGAAATATCCCCGGCTACAACTCATGACAATCGCCGACTTACTCAGCGGCAGACAGCCCGAACTCCCGCAAACCCACAACCCATTCTCCGATATGGAACGGGTTGATAAACATGCGCCGCAAGATAAGATGGACAAGTTGCTGTAGGGGCGGGGTCACGTCCCGGCTTGGTCAATCCAATTGATGTATTTAGCGCCGCCCGTAGCGTTGGGTCAGGCGTTCCTTGACGCGCTCCGGCGAGTCGGTGGTCTTGATGAATTGCAGGTCGGCTTTTTCATCCATAATCTGCTTAATCATAATTTGGCTGGTCTCGCCCGTGCGGACAGCCGTCGCCACTTGATCGGCAGCACGCCCGCTACCCTCCAAAATAATCATCGGGATTCGGCGCTCAACCGCCATTTTAAGTTCACCCAGCGCCACATTGCCGCCGTTAATCAGCATCCCCAACATCGGGTATGTCCCAAACCCAGACAGACTGCGGGCGAGGTCTTGAATCAGCGCTGATTCGACGCCCCACGCATCCCCTTCAACCAAGACGAAGTGAGAATGACTGTCCTCTAGGTCGCCCTCGGCTTTGAGGTTATCATAACCGGGGAATTTGACCTTGCTGAGGGGCGCAATCCCGACCAATGGGAAGGTATACTTACCGCGTCGCCGCGAGTCCCCCGCCATCTGCATGATTCCAGATTCCGTCCCGCCGTCAATCAAGATTAGCCCGTTATGCTCGGCAAATGCAGCGATGGTGTCGATGATACGTTGTGTCCGCTGGATGTCATCTGGCGACATCGCGCCTGCTCCACCGACGATGAACATGGTCGGCCCCGCGATGGTCAATTTTAGTTGGTCGCGGATGTATTCTGGCCGCGTCCCAGCGGGTGAATAAACACCAATCGCCTTTGTGCCGTTGGCGAAGGAGATATTGAAAACTTTACCGGCCATCTGTGCGCCCGCGATTTCAGGGGCTGGACGCCGAAGGCGCATGATTACAAACACGCCGAGTACCACCAGCAGCACCACTATCCCAATCAGCACTTCTCTCGACATACGCCCCCCGATGCGTTCTTAGCCGCACATCTCATTTGGGGCTGACGACTGCCAACCCACGGTTGTTTCAGATATTATGGTCGGTGTTGCGCGAAAGGACAAATCCAAAGATATGACCGCCACATTTGCCAACCCTCTCTTACTATGGTTTGACGCCGCCGCCGCCGACCTGCCGTGGCGTAGCCGCAATCCAGACCCGTATGCCGTCTGGCTGTCTGAGGTCATGCTGCAACAGACCCAAGTCGAGACCGTCATCCCGTACTTCCATCGCTTTTTGGACGCCTATCCCACCATCCGGGCGCTGGCCGATGCCCCAATCGACGACATCCTCAAGCAATGGGAAGGGTTGGGCTATTACAGCCGCGCCCGCAACCTCTACCGCGCCGCGCAAGTCGTGGCCTATGAGCATGACGGACGCTTCCCAGATACCGCAACCGGACTTTTGGCGCTACCGGGGGTCGGGCGCTATACAGCCGGCGCAATCGCCAGCATCGCATTCGGACGGCAAGCCGCGCTGGTCGATGGCAACGTCTATCGCGTGTTCGCCCGCCTGATGGATTACGCGGGCGACATCACCACCCCGGTGGCGCAAGCGCAGATGTGGGCATGGGCGGAAAACTGGATTCCGCCTGAACGTCCGGGCGATTATAACCAAGCGCTGATGGAACTGGGGCGGACGGTCTGCACGCCAAAGTCCCCGCGTTGCGGAGTCTGCCCGATACGAGGATTCTGCCGCGCCGCTGATGCGGGGACGCAGGCCGAGCGCCCGGTCAAGAAGAAGGCCGGTAAAAAACCACATTACCATGTCGCGGCGGGGGTGATTCGCGGGGCGGATAACCGACTGCTCATCGCACAGCGCCCGATGGAAGGGTTATTGGGCGGACTATGGGAATTTCCCGGCGGCAAGCAAGAACCCGGCGAGACCCTGCCAGAATGTCTGGAACGTGAGTTGTTGGAAGAATTGGGCATTGAGGTCGAAGTCGGGGAGGAATTGTGCATCGTGAAGCACGCCTTCACGCATTTCTCAATCACGCTGCATGCGCTGGCCTGTACCCATACAGGGGGAGAACCAAAGGCCATCCAAGCCTTAGCGTGGGCGTGGGTGACGGAAGATGAACTGGACGCCTACAGTTTTGGCAAGGCTGACCGCGAGGCGATTAAGTGGCTGCGCGGTCAACCTCATCGGTTGATCTGATAATCACCGCGCTAATTTCTTGGGTCAGGGTCGAAACGGTCAGTTTGGGCTTGAACTGTTCCGGGTGAGGCAGCCGTAAGGTGAACGTGCTGCCCATGCCGGGTTCGCTCTCCACGAGGACATCCCCGTCGTGTAATGCGCTGATACGACGCACAATCGACAGGCCGAGGCCGAGGCCGCCGCGCTCAGTATTGCGCGCTTTATCGACCTTATACATGTGTTCAAAGATACTTTCAATCTCAGTCGGCGAGATGCCCACGCCGGTGTCTTTGACGCTGAGGGTGGCATAGGTCGGGTCTGAATGCACAATGACGGTGATGCTGCCGCCGTTAGGGGTGAATTCTATCGCGTTATCGACCAGCATGGTCAGGGCGCGGCTCAGATAGGCCTCCTCCCCCCGTACCGAGACATCGCCAACGGGTGATTCCAGCGTCAGATTTAGGGCTTTTTCCTCTGCCTTTTTGCTGAATTGGCCGATAATGTGTGACGCCAGCGTATTCAGCGAGAGCAACCGCGATACGATCTCGGCCTGTTCCAGTTCCAGCATCAACATCAGATCATCGACCAAGCGGTTGAGGCGCGACGCTTGCCCGCCAATCACGTCTAAGCGTGCGCTGGCCTGTGGATGGTCTGGCTTGCGCTTGAGCAGATAGAGACTGGTCTGGATGATGGACAACGGCGTGCGGAATTCGTGCGAGATATCGCGCACGAAATCGCTCATCAGGCGAACGCGCTCTTTCTCTAGCAACAATTCAAAGCGCTGTGATTCTAACCGGCGACGTTCGCTCACATCAGCGACCACGCAATACGCACCATCGAATTTTCCATCAATCATGCGCGGCACGCCGGTAATCAGGACTTCGGTCAAGTGACCGTCTTGTTGATTTCGCAAGTGCGACCCATAACTGCTCACCATGCCGCGTGCGCGGAGGGTGCGATTATGTTCTATCGTGGCGAGGTCTTCCTGCTCGGTGAAGTCTGAGGTGATCCGATCCAACAATTCTTGCGGTTGCAAGCCAATCATCTGCGCGTAGGCTGGGTTGACGTAAATCAGCTTGCCCTCGCCGTTAACCACCACCACGCCTTGACCGAGATTGTCCATGATACTAGCCATGAACTCGCCACTCGATTCCAATTTATGGTGGGCATCAGTACGGGAGATAGCGGCGCCGAGGATGTCCCCCGCCAATTTCAGCGCGTCAATCATAGATGCGCTCCATACACGCGGAAACTTACAGTCGTCGAACCCAATCGCGCCCCACCACTGGTCTTCAACGAAAATCGGGACGACCAACAACGATTGAATCCCCTGTTGGCTGAGGAAATCGCGTTCGGACTCTGGAAAATTCTCAATAGCACCGTGAATCGGGTCGTTCGACCCCAGCATCCGCATCCAACGCTCAAACCCGGCCGCCACGAGGTCAATGTTTTGGAGCGCTGGGTTATCGACTTGAGGGGAGGTCTCAGGGTCGCACCACTCCGCCACTTGTGACAACAGCAACGTCTTATCATCCGGCGCGATGTGCTTACGGAACACATAAACCCTGCTCACGTTAGCAGACTTCCCCAAGTCGGCCAATAGTTTATCGAGGTGTTGCTCCCATTTTGCCGTGTGTAAAAATTTCTCTGAGGCGTCAGCGATGGCATTCATGATCGAATCGCGGCTTTCTAGCGCATCTTCCGCCGCTTTGCGGGCGTTGACATCCATCAGCGTGCCGAACAATCGGCCATCCATCGGATTGATTGCGCCGCGCACTTCCAGCCAGCGTAGCCCGCGTTCGGTGCTGTTAATGCGGATTTCGATTTCAAGCCGCTCGTTTTTGCCAGTCAAAACGTGATTCAGCGCGGTATAAATCTTGGCATGGTCTTCGATGGGGATAATTTTCAGCGCATCGTCGAGCGTCTTTATCTCATCAGCATCGTTGCCGAACAGCACATTGAGATCGCTACTAACCAACAATTGATTGGTGTGCGGGTCATATTCATACACCCCCAAGCGGCTGAAACTGATGGCCGCGTTATAGCGTTGGTCGGTGGATTGCAATTGGGCGCGAATCGACTCGACCTCGCTCAGGTCTTGCGCCACGCACAAAACCCCTTGCAGCGACCCATCACGGGCGGTCACAACGGTATACATCACCGACATCGGGAGCAACCGCCCCTCGCGGGTACGGAAACTGCGCGTCAGGCGCATACTGCTGTTCTGTTGCAGGCCCTCCAACGTCGAAAAACGCATGTCGGCCTGTACCAGAAAATGGTTGATAGATTGCCCGACCATCTCGTCTTGTTGATAGCCAAACGCATCACGGGCGGCCTTGTTCACCCGTTGAATGATGCCATCAGGGGACATCACAATCATCACATCGGTCATCGAGGACATGACATCCTCAAGCTGGCGGCGCAGGTCATCCGATTGGCTCATCTGTAGGAATAAGCCACGGTTGCGGCGATGCAGCCACAGCGTAGCGCCTATCGCCAGAAACGCCGCCCCGACGAACACATCCAATCCCGATGGCGTTTTCCCTTGCACCACCCACAGCAATTCGAGCAACACAAACCAAATCACGCCCGCCCCAATAACAGTCATGTCAAGGGCGCGTTCCGATACAGCCAATCGGTGCAGGCGCTGTTTTG
This sequence comes from Anaerolineae bacterium, assembly GCA_034437835.1. Taxonomy (GTDB): domain Bacteria; phylum Chloroflexota; class Anaerolineae; order Aggregatilineales; family Phototrophicaceae; genus Flexicrinis. The sequence goes on from DAOTTP010000201.1 coordinate 5,978, forward strand.
AAACATGTGTATCATCTGGGATAGGAGTCATTTTTAGACAAACGCTAGGCGGGACATCTTAACAACCCTTAATAGTAGGCATTCGGAATGTTTATATTATAGGATGATTTTTAATTATATGTGCGTTAGGGTTTGTTCACGTTCCTCAAGGGAGAAATTTTCCGCGCCCGGCCCAATGTCCCACTAGCACAGGGCGACGTTAGCTCGACATCCCGCCCGCGTGGTATACTTTTGGGCGATAGAGATAAAGGTTTACCCCGTCAAATGTTCGCCTCCTCCACGCTCCGCCGCCCTCGCCGCTTGATTGCGGTTTGCGCGTTGGTGGGGTTGGCGTTTCTGGGCGTCCCGCTGATGCGGGGGGCTTGGGCGTCTGTGCCAGAAATCCCCCCAGCTATTTTCGACACCTTTTTTGGGGTTGGCGGGTTTATCATCATGGGTGGGGCGTGCGTCTGGCTGTGGCGGCGTCGCCGGAGGGATGTCCGGGCGTTGGCTGGTACAGCGACGGCCTTCGCAGGCGTTATCACGTTGATGACGCTGCGCTTGGTATGGTTTGTACAGGCCGATTATGACCGGGGGCGGCTGCCTTTTGCTATCAGAATCGCGCTGATGAGTGTGGCAATCGCATCAGGGCTGTGGTGGGCATCTGCTCGCCACAAGCGTGATGAGGGACAACTAGCACGGGATGAATGATGGGGTACGGAGTCACTTCTAGGCCACAAACCTCAAACTGCTAACTTCAAACTTGCATTTATATAAGGAGACTTACGAATGGTAGCACAACCGAACGAACAGGCTGATGGAGCCAACGCAAAAATCGAAGAACTCCGCGCTAGACGCGCCCAAGCCCTCGCGGGCGGCGGGGCAGAGCGCGTCAAACGCCAGCACGAAAGCGGGCGCAATACCGCCCGTGAACGCCTCGACATCTTGCTAGACCCCGGCAGTTTCCGCGAAATCGGCGGTTTTGTTGAGCATCGCTCACACAATTTCGGCATGGAGAAGCACCATCACCCCGGCGATTCGGTCATCACCGGCTGGGGGACAATTGACGGGCGTCCGGTGTATGTCTATTCACAGGATTTCACGGTGGTCGGCGGCTCGGTCAGCGAGGCGCACGCCCAAAAAATCTGCAAATTGCTAGAGATGGCGATGCGGAACGGTGCGCCGGTCATCGGCCTCAACGACAGCGGCGGCGCACGCATCCAAGAGGGCGTCGAGTCGCTGGCGGGCTATGCCGACATCTTCCTCCGCAACACGATGGCGTCCGGCGTCATCCCGCAATTGTCGGCCATCATGGGGCCGTGCGCGGGCGGCTCGGTGTATTCTCCCGCCCTGACCGACTTTATTTTCATGGTCAAAAACACGTCTTATATGTTCATCACCGGGCCGGATGTGGTCAAACAAGTCACGCACGAGGAAGTCAGTTTTGAAGACCTCGGCGGCGCAAGCGTCCACAGCGTCAAGTCGGGCGTGTGTCACTTGGTCGGTGAAAACGAGACCGAAACGTTGCTGTTGCTGCGCCAGATGTTGAGCTATATGCCGCAGAACAATCTGGAAGATGCGCCGTTTTCCCCAACACAGGACGACCCGCTCCGCGCCGACCCTGAACTCGATAGCATCATCCCAGATAACGCTAACAAGCCGTATGACATCAAAGAAGTCGTCACCCGCGTGGTAGACCGTGATACCTTCTTTGAGATTCAGCCCGACTATGCGGCCAATATCGTGGTCGGGTTCGCCCGACTCGGCGGTCACAGCATCGGCATCGTCGCCAATCAGCCGATGATTCTGGCCGGGGTGCTGGACATCCAAGCCAGCGAAAAGGCTGCCCGCTTCATCCGATTCTGCGACTGCTTCAACATCCCCATCGTGACCTTTGTCGATGTCCCCGGCTACCTCCCCGGCACAGACCAAGAGCATCACGGCATCATCTCTAGCGGCGCGAAATTGCTCTATGCGTATTGCGAGGCTACCGTCCCCAAGCTGACCGTGACCACCCGTAAGGCGTATGGCGGCGCGTATTGCGTCATGAGCAGCAAGCACATCCGCAGCGACCTCAATCTGGCGTGGCCGACGGCAGAAATCGCGGTCATGGGGTCAGAAGGTGCGGTGGAAATCATCTACCGGCGCGACTTGCAACAATCGGATGATCCGGTAGCGCTCAAGGCCAAACTCGCCGCCGAATACCGCGAGAAGTTCGCCAACCCGTATATCGCAGCGGCGCGTGGCTTCGTCGATGACGTGATTGAGCCGCGTGACACCCGTTCCCGCCTGATAAACGCGCTCGGCGTGCTGCAAAATAAGCGCGACGAGAATCCGCCCAAGAAGCACGGCAATATCCCGTTGTAGTCGTGATGATGTAGGGGCGTAGCGTGCTACGCCCGATGTGAGGATAAACGCATGACTGCCTTTCCGATTCAAACCAAACTCTATACGGTTGACGACCTCATCAACATGAGTGTTGAGGGAAAACGCTATGAACTCATTGAAGGAGAGTTGGTAGAACACATGCCACCGGGGGATGAACACGGGACGATAGCATCGTTAATCGCAAAATTTATCTGGGACTTTGTGCTGTTAAACGGTATAGACGGGAGAGCCGGTGTGGAAAGTAGCCACGTTTTGGCACTCAACCCTGATACCGTTCGAGCGCCAGACGCCTATTACGACTCCATTGCACACACGGGGCCACTCACAGAAAGCGTCATTCGTGCTGCGCCAGAACTGGCGGTAGAAGTCGTTTCGCCCAGTGAGGCCGCCGATGATGTTGAGGGTAAGATTCGGGACTATTTACGGGCGGGAACGCGCATCGTCTGGGTAGTTTATCCTAAAACACAGACCGTCCATGTTCGCACAACGACGATGGCGACGATTATTGAGGCGGCTGGAGTGTTGGATGGCGGTGATGTGTTGCCCGGTTTCTCTCTCAGCCTAAGCGATCTGTTCACTATCGTTGACCGTCTCAAGAAGCGTCCGTAAAGGGGAATACATCATGGCCTTCCCAATTGAGCAAGCCAAACTCTATACGATTGAAGACCTCGACGACCTGCCGGATGACGATGGGACGAAATATCAGATTTACGACGGAGAACTAACGATTATGCCCCCATCACAGCGCAATGCGACGGAATTGGGTGCAGAGATGCTCTATATCATCAAAGATTTTATCCGTGGCAAGAATTTAGGCTATGCTGCTGGTGCGGATGGCGGGTACATACTCTCTCGCAAGCCCGATACCATCGTCTCGCCTGATGCGTCGTTTATCAGCAAAGAACGCGCTGGTGAGCGTAAGCCAACGGGCTACTACCCTGTTGCGCCTGATTTGGCGGTAGAAGTCATCTGTCCAACGGATCGTGCGGCAGACATCCGGCGCAAAATTGACCTATATCTCCAACACGGCACGCGCTTGATTTGGGTCGTTTATCCCAATACGCGGACGATTGAAGTACATACATCTGATGGTTCTCGCAATTTGACTGTCGCAGATACGCTTGAAGGTGGCGAGGTTCTGGTGGATTTTAGCGTTGTTGTGCGCGATATTTTCACGCTACTTGACGAATAAGGAGTCATGAGCCATGTCCATCATTACACCTATCCCTCATCTTGATGTCTCAACAGAGCAAATCGCCGCGTTTTGCCAGAAATGGGGCGTCGTCGAATTATCGGTGTTCGGTTCGGTGTTGCGCGATGATTTTACGGATGAAAGCGATGTGGATGTGTTATTCGTGCTTGGGGTCAATGTGAAACTGACCTTATTTGCTCTCATTGACGCGCAAGAAGAACTGTCCCTCTTGTTGGGGCGTCATGTAGATTTCATTGAGAAAGGTCAGGTTCAAAAATCACCCAACTACATTCGGCGTAAAATCATCCTCAATAGCGCACAGGTGATTTATGCAGCGTGATGATGGGGCGCTTGCGTTCGATATTGTCTATGCGGCGAAACGCATAAAACGATTCTCAGAGGGCTTAACACTTGAAACATTTAAAAACATGAGATGGCGTATGTAGCGATTCAGCGTGAATTTATCGTGATTGGAGAGGCTGTCCGCCATTTATCACAGCCTTTCAAAGACTCGAAACCCGATATGCCTTGGACGCAATTGGTAGGATTTCGAAATATCCTCGTTCATGCCTATTTTGATGTCAATCTAGATCGGGTTTGGAAAGTGATTACTGAAAACTTGGATGAGTTGATAGACACAGTACAACCACTCATCCCACCACCTGAATCCGACGACATCATTGATATTCCCTAACCATAAAAGGACACCTTTCATGTCTGAACCTGTATCCATCAACAAAATCCTGATCGCTAACCGTGGCGAGATTGCGGTGCGAGTCATCCGCGCCTGCCGTAAGTAAAATGGAGGCATGAGCCATGTCCGTCATTACGCCTATCCCTCATCTCGATGTCTCAACAGAGCAAATCGCCGCGTTTTGCCAAAAATGGGGCGTCGTCGAATTATCGGTGTTCGGTTCGGTGTTGCGTGATGATTTCACTCAGGGGAGTGACATCGATATTTTATATGTTATGCGTCCTGATGCTCATTATCGCTATGAACAATGGGAAGCCATGCGGCTTGAACTGAGTCAATTGATGAAAAGACCCGTCGATTTTGTCTCTAAGATGGGTCTTCAACAAAGTAAGAATTGGATTCGCCGACGCGAAATACTAGGCACTGCACAGGTTATCTATGCCGCCTGAAAATCGTAACTTAGCCCATATCCTTGATATCGTGATTGCAATTAATGCGGTCAATGATTTTGTGGCTGGCTTAACGCTTGACGACTTCTTGACCATGGATATGGTGAAGTCGGCTGTAAAATGGCAGTTTATCATCATGGGAGAGGCGACGAATCGTCTCGGAGAAACATTCATAGACGAACGTCCTCATATCCCATGGCATCAAATGCGAGGGATGCGTAATCGTCTCGCCCATGAATACGACTCGATAGGGGATGAAACGCTGTGGGACATTATCCAAAACGACCTTGCTCCTCTACTTGAGCAATTAGTGGTATTACTGCCACAAAACCCTGATGATTCACCCTCTTAAACCTACTCTCAAAGGACACCTTTCATGTCTGAACCTGTATCCATCAACAAAATCCTGATCGCTAACCGTGGCGAGATTGCTGTACGAGTCATCCGCGCCTGCCGCGACCTCGGAATCCCCACCGTGGCGGTCTACTCTGACGCAGACCGCGCCGCGCTGCATGTCCGTTTTGCAGATGAGGCCGTCCATATCGGCGCGCCGCCCGTGCGCGAGAGCTATCTGGACATCGGCAAAATCATCGACGCCGCCCGCAAGACCGGCGCGGACGCCATCCACCCCGGATATGGCCTGCTCAGTGAGCGCGAGGCGTTCGCCCAAGCGTGCGCCGACGCCAAAATCATCTTCATCGGGCCAACCCCCAGCGCCATCCGCACGATGGGCGATAAGCAAGCCGCCCGTGAAGCGGTCAAGAAATATGGCGTCCCCATCGTGCCGGGGACAGAGCCGGGGATGCGTGATGATGAAATCTTCGCCTACGCAGAGAAATTCATCGGTTTCCCGTTGATTGTCAAAGCCGCAGCCGGTGGTGGTGGTAAAGGGATGCGGGCGGTCTACGCGCTAGAAGATTTGCCCTCCGCGCTCGCCAATGCCCGTCGTGAGGCCGAATCCGCCTTCGGAGATGGCCGCGTCTACGCCGAAAAATTGCTGGTCGGCGCACGCCATATCGAATTCCAGATTTTGGCCGATATGCACGGCAACACCATCCACCTCGGCGAACGCGAGTGCAGCATCCAGCGCCGCCACCAGAAATTGGTCGAGGAAGCGCCGTCGCCGTTCATGGATCCCGACCTCCGCAAGCGCATGGGCGATATGGCGATTTCCGCCGCGCAATCCGTCGGGTATGTCAACGCCGGGACGATTGAGTGCTTGGTCGATAAGGACAAGAACTTTTATTTCCTAGAGATGAACACCCGCCTACAAGTCGAGCATCCGGTCACGGAATTGGTGACGGGCGTGGACTTGGTGAAAGAACAAATCCGCATCGCCCGTGGCCGCCGTATGGGGCCAACCGAGAGCGTCCTCGACCCCAAAGGCTGGGCGATTGAGTGCCGCATCAACGCCGAAGACCCATACAACAACTTCATCCCATCTGTGGGCAAAATCAGCACGCTCATCACGCCGACGGGTCCCGGCGTGCGCGTTGACCACGGTGTGTATAGCGGATTTGAAATCACCCCGTATTACGACAGCATGGTCGCCAAGTTGATTTGCTTCGGCGAAACCCGTTCTGAGGCGATGTTGCGGATGCGCCGCGCCCTCAACGAATACACCATCATGGGCATCAAGCACAACATCCCCTTCCACATCAATCTGTTGAATTCGTTCAGCTTCATGGCGGGGCAATTCGATACGAAATTTGTCGAAGAACGCTTCAGCATGACGACTTATGAGACCGAGCCGAGCGAGGAAGCGCTGGAATATGCCGCCATCGCCGCGACGCTGGTCGCGCATCGCAATCAACAACTCGCCACGCAAGTGGTCGCCCCCGGCAAGCGCGACGCCAGCAATTGGAAGTGGATGACTCGCTACGAGCGGATGCACCGCTAAGGGCGAGTGATGAGTAGAAAGTGATGAGAGATGAGTGGGATGTCGGGGTTTGAGGAGTTGATTGCATGGCAAAAAGAGCGGTTTCTAACCAAGCGGATTTATGAGGTCACACGACTGGGCAATTTGTCATGTGATTTCGGCCTGAGTAATCAAATTCAACGAGCGTCGGTATCCATCATGGCAAACATCGCTGAGGGGAGTGAACGTGGGTCAAAGGAATTTCATCAATTTTTGGTCACAGCCAAAGCATCCGCCGCAGAAGTTCGCTCCCATTTATTCGTCGCCCTTGATACGGGCTATATCGAACAAGCAACATTCGATGAATTGTATGGGCTTGTCACAGAAGTAGGCCGCATCATCGGGGCCTTACGCGCCTCAATCGCACGCAAACTCGACACTTAACTTTTTCGCATCCTTATGTGATGGGCAAATGAGGCGGCATCGGATTGCTGGCGAACACGTCAGTGCCGTTTCCCTACTCATCACTCATCACTCAGCACTCAGGACTCTCTCCTATGAAATATATAACGACGATGAACGGCAAGAAATTTGAGGTCGAAATCCGCAACGACAACACGATTTGGGTCAATGGCAAACAACGTGCCGTCGATTTCCTATCGCTGGGGCCGACTCTATTCAGCATCATCATGGACAACGCGCAGCATGAGGTCGTGGTCGAAAACCGCGAGGACGCCGTAGAAGTCCTGATGAGTGGCCGACTCTATACCGGCACGGTCTTGGATGAACGCGCCCAACTGGTGAGGAGTCGGCGCGGTGGCGATGCAGCCGATAGTGGCGAGGTCACGGTACGCGCCCCAATGCCCGGCCTGATTGTGGCCGTCTTGGTCACAGAGGGCGACCAAGTGAAGGCCGGTCAGACGCTGGTGATTCTGGAATCGATGAAAATGCAAAACGAACTGAAAGCGCCCCGCGCAGGGACGGTTCAGCGCGTCAGCACGCAGTCCGGCGTCACCGTCGAACAACGCAAGGTGTTGGTCACGCTGACGTAGAATCCGTCGTTAGAAATTTGGATTAAATACTCACGGCGCGATGTGGTGTTTTGTACGGACAGAATATATTCTATCCGTACAAAATGGATAATCGTAAACCATCCCTTGCGCCGAATCATTACCCAACTCATCGGATTGAGATGACTGAATCCCCGCCCAAACGCCTTCTCAATGATGCCCAATTTGCGGTGCTATTCTTGGTATTGTTCTTGGTCGCACCGCATATTGCGTGGAATATTATCTGGCATCCTGTGATTCCACCCTACGAATTCATCCAAAATATATTGGGGTGGGGTTTGATGTTGGGATGGGCGGGATTAGGTCTGTATGGTATGTTCACCGGTAGATTTAAGGATGTCCCGACAGGGCTAGGGTGTTTATGCGTTCTGATATGTGGCACACTCGCAGGCGCGATGCTGATGATGGGGTTAATGGCAACTGTTTTTAGTAAACCGCGTTATTGTGAACCTGCTGAACCCAATATCTATATCTGCGATAATGGCGACTCCGTATATGAGCCGCACGCCTATCGTGTCCAACCCAACGGGGTTTTTCTGGAGTATATCGGGGTAGTTACGCCAACCCCGCATCCCTAAAGAGACATAAAAATTCTTGGCTCATGTTCAGACGGGGTGGTGTAGGGACGGCATTCTTGCCGTCCGTTTTCGGAATAGGCGGACGCCCAGAAGGGCGTCCCTACAGTCGCAATCATTTCACACAGTCTAAAAATGTCCCCCAAGTATAGTGGAGGACATCTGTGCGACCCATCAGTTAGAGGATAAACCCTCAAAAATTACGGGCAGATTGACTCCGCGTTGTCAATCGTATTGCGGATTTGCTCAATGCGATTGTCTGGGCTGGGGTGCGTGCTGGCGAACTCTGGCTGGCTGCTCCCGCCGCCCGCCTCGGCCAACACCTGCATGACGCGCACCATCGCTTCTGGGTCATAGCCCGCCGAAATCATCAGGCATACGCCGATTTTATCCGCTTGAAGCTCATCATCACGCCCATACTTCATGTTAATCATCCCCGCGACCATCGCGGCGGTCTGCGCGGCGTTGGCGTCGCCGCTGCCCACTGCCACCGCCCCAATCAGACCATTGGTCAGGTCATTCTTGGCGATGGCCTGTGCGCTATGACGCGCCAGCACATGCGTCATTTCATGCGCCATCACGCCCGCCACCTCATCCTCAGTCTCTAACAGACCCAGTAGCCCTGTGGTGATAAAGGTCTGACCGCCGGGGAGGGCGAAGGCGTTGACCGTGTTGGGGTCATCCAAGACCGAGAACTCGAACGGCCAGCCGCTATCACGGGCGATGCCGCCCTGTAGAAGCCGTGCGCCAATTTGGTCGATGGCCGCCTGCGTTTCGTTATCCTGATACAAGCCGCCAAATTCTTGAATCATCTCTGGCGCGGCTTGTAATCCGAGCGCGATTTCTTGCTGGGGGGTCATGCTCAGATGCTGAGTCTCGCCCGTGATGGGGTTATATTCCTGCGACGCGAAATAGGAGATGACCGCGAAAATCGCCATCACAATCCCGATGATGATGCGGATATTAAACCCACCGCCGCCTAAACTTCTGCTTGCCCTATTGGTGGGATACATTATGCGGCCTCCTTCAACACGATACCGTCGTCGTAATGGTCGAACATCTCATACACGCCGCCTGCCACCGCGCCGAACACGATATGCGAGATGAGCAAGGGTGTGCTGTGGAGGGCAAAAAACCACGGGAAATACAGCGTCATCGTGTACAAGTTGATGGAGTATAGCGCCAAGCCCAACAGCGCCCCGCCAACGATGCCGACCATCAGCCCCCAACGGTGGATGACGATGGCAATCAGCGTGGCGAAAACCAGCGATAAGATGTAATGCACGATCACCCCGACCACGAGAATGGCCGGATTGAGATCGGTCAAGACGCCGCTGCCCATCGGCAGGGAGGCGATATAGCGAATGCTCAAGGCGGGGCCGATTTGCAACATCACGCCCATCAAGAGGAGTTGCGTGATTAAAAAGGCCGTGCCAGCGGCGGCGGAAGCCAGCGGGAGCGCCCGCCACGTCATATTTTTGCGGATAGAGTCCAACATCATGGAAACTCCTTACGAAATTCAGTGTATACGCTAAGTGTACTCAGAAGCACGATATGTCCATCCACCTTATGACTGGTCTTTTGACCATCACATGGCTATAAACGCGCTATACTCGGCTTATCATAGATAGGATTTCCGCATGATGTCGCCGTCACAAGGCCGTTTCGTATTGATTTCAACCATCCTCGCCAGCAGTATGGCATTCATCGACGGGTCTGCGCTGAACGTGGTGCTGCCCACCCTCCAAACCGACCTCGGCGCGAGCGGTAGCCAGTTGGTCTGGATTCTCAATGGCTATATCCTGATGTTGGCCTCGTTCATTTTGATTGGCGGCTCATTGGGCGACCAATATGGCCGCAATAAAGTTTTTGGGACGGGCATCATCCTGTTTACGGCGGCCTCGCTCATCTGCGGAATCGCGCCCGACGCAAACCTGCTCATTCTGGCGCGGGCGATACAAGGCATCGGCGGGGCGCTGATGGTTCCGGGCAGCTTGGCGATTATCACCGCCAATTTCCCGCCCGACTCACGCGGTCAGGCGATTGGGATATGGTCGGCGGCCAGCACCATCACCACGCTGGGCGGCCCGATTCTGGGCGGGCTGTTGGCCGACGCCGGTCTATGGCGGCTGGTCTTTTTCATCAACTTACCGTTGGCGATGGTCGCGTTATGGGCGCTAGGTCGCGTGCCGGAAACGCGCAGCGAGGGTGCGTCGCGCCACATCGACATCCCCGGCGCGGCCTGCATCACCATTGGCTTGGCGGGGCTGACGTATGGCCTCATCACGCTGGGCGAGTTGGGGATTCAAGCCGGGTTACAGGACGGCGTGGTCGTGGCGTCGCTCATCATCGGGGTATTAGCGCTGGCGGCTTTCGTTTGGATTGAGGCGACTACCGCGCACCCGATGGTCAACCTCACGCTGTTCAAATCGCGTGATTTTTCCGGTGCGAATCTGATGACCGCCTTCCTATATGGCGCACTGACCGGCGGCTTGACGTTCCTCCCCCTGAACTTGATTCAGGTGCAAAACTATAGCAGTAGCGAGGCCAGCCTTGTCATGCTGCCTTTCCCCATCATCCTCGGTATCTTGTCACCGTGGGCGGGGCGTTGGTCGGTGCGGATTGGGCCACGCATCCCGCTCACGCTGGGGCCGTCGCTGGTCGGAGCAGGATTTTTCGCGCTATCGTTGCCCGGTCTGACCAACGGAGTCGGGGATTACTTCACAAGTTACTTCCCCGGCATTGTGCTGATGGGTTTGGGCATGGGCGTGACGGTTGCGCCGCTGGTCGCCACGGTCATGAACGCGGTCTCAGAGGCGTATGCGGGGGTCGCGTCGGGCGTCAATAATGCCGTGACGCGCTCGGCACAAGCCTTGTGTACCGCCTTATTTGGCGCATTGGCGCTGGCGTTGTTCGCGGGCGGATTAACCGACGCCTTACGCCCATTGGAATTGCCAGACGACGCCAAAGCCGCACTTATCGCAAACGCGGGCGACCTCGCAGGGGCGGAAATCCCGGCTGGGTTATCTGGTGAACAGGCCGAGGCCGCCGCCTTAGCCGTGCGCGAAGGATTTGTGGATGCTTTCCAGTCTTTGATGTTGGGCGCGGCGGTCATGTGCTTCATCAGCGCTGGGTTATCCGCCGTTGTGTTGCAGGGGCGAAAATCCACCGTATAATCACGGCATCAAACATCGGGGGGTGTGGGCTATGGCAGAGCATCGGTTTTTCCTGAGCTATTCGCGGCAAGAACTCTATTTTGCCCAAGCTGTCGCCCAATACCTCCAAGACAACGGACTTGAGGTCTGGTTTGACATCCAACAACTAGAACCCGGCTGCGACTGGAAGGCCGAAATCGTCGCCGGTTTAGACAGCACCGCCGAACTCATCTTGATCGTGTCACGGGCATCGCTCACATCGCTGTGGGTGGCGAAAGAATGGGAGAAAGCGCAAGAGACCGGCAGGCCGATTCATCTGGTGATATTCGAGGCCACCGATTTCGCCCCACTCATCGCTGACGACGGCTCAGAGAACAGCGTGAGCATCAACCCAACTTCACTGCCAACCCAAGCCGTCACCATCATTGACGCACGGCGCGACTTCAAGGGGACGATGCAACGGCTCATCGCCGCGCTATCCGGGGAGTCACCGCAGCGTGATCCCATCCCCGCGCCCAACCGCTGGAACTTGCCCGAAAAAATGCCAGCCGCCATCGCGTTCGTGGCTGCCAGCATGGGCGTCTTAACGCTGCTCACCTTATTTTTTACGTTGATAACCCTCCGCACCTACCTACCGATGATGTTGGCCGGATTCATCACCACCGGCGGGCTGATTTATCAAACCATACTATTTTTACGGCGCGACTCGTACCTCGGGACGCGACTTGCGCTGTTGTTCGCCCCGCTATTCGTGGTCTTTTTCGCCTTCCCCATCATCCCGCTATTCATCGCGGCGGCGTGGGTCGCCTTCAGGTCGGCAGATGTCCACCGTTGGTCGCCATTAGGGCAAGGCCTGACTCACGGTCAAACGCCAAAGACTCGCCAGATGGCAAGTGCGCCGGGGGATGGTTGCGTGATGATGCTGATCCCATTTTTGACGTTGGTGATTGTCGAGCCGTTGCTGTTAATCCCCGGCTTCGTCCTCATGCTCATCACTGCCCGCCGGACGCGCAGACGCGGTATTCTGCGGCATACGCCCCCGGCTGGGCAAATCGCACGCCAATTCCGCGTCAATGCGGTGGACGCCGACCAAAACATCGCGCAAGACATCATCGACGCGATGGAACGCGCAGGGCATGTCCACGTCACTAAAAATGCCGCCGCCGCCGACTATGAGATTTTGGTGGCGACCAACGAGACAACCAATCACTTCATCAGTCGCTTCAAGCCCGCAGATGCGCGAGCGCTGATTGTGGTTGGGTGTGGGTTGGACGACCCTAAACGATTCCGGTCATTCGCAGATTATCAATGGATTGATTACCGCCGCCGCGACCCAGCACGCCTACACGCGATGGCCGACGACCTACACAACACGCACGGCGACACTGGCAACAGTTACAGCACGCGCACCGTCCCACAGGATTTCCGAAAAATCTTGCTGCCGCGCACTGTGGCGTGGTATATCGTGGTGCAATTCTTCTTCTATAACCTATTTTTCGTCAGCGCGACTCGCACCCTGATTGATATCGGCGCATTCAATGTCATTAATCTGGTGTCATTAGGCTATGGCTTGGTCATCAGCCTCATCTCGGTTTGGATGCTCAACCGTATCATGCGGCGCGAAATCCATATCCGGCGTATCGCCCTCATCAACACGGGCGTCGTGTTCGTCGGGGTGCTGATCGGGTTCATCCTCGGCATGAGCCTGCCCCTCCCGCCGGGGATGCGCCGCGACCCCGACATCGTGCGGAATTTCATCCTCTTCAATGCGATTGGGGTGGTCATCGGCTATAATTTCGGCAAACTCTATCTGCGACTGGTGTTGGGGCGCTGGTTGCCGGTGGGGACGAGTACCAACGCCAGCGGATTTCCAGCCTTCCAGCGCGATGCGAGTCTCTGGCAGCGCAATCTTATTTCAGCCCTGTTGACCGTGCTGTTGACTCTGGGATTCTTGGGCGGCGAAATCCCAGCCCAACTTTCGGTTGTCCCAGCGGAAGCGACTCTGTATCAGGCGGTGAACGTGGGAGCATTGCGTCTGGGTGTCCCCAGTCATTGGATGCACACCAACCCCAACCCGACCAATACCGCGCTATACACGCGCAACGTCCCGATTTCGGCCATCTTGCGCCAAGCCAGCGGCCCATTCAACGAATCGGCGGCCATCGCTATCAACGGCATTTTTGAGGGAGGCTTAGGCGGCGGAGTTTTCGGTGCATTAGGCGAGTCGATAGACGGGGTATTCGAGACCATGCAACTCGCTTTGCGCGGGTATTTCGACTGGGATCCTGCGCGTTATTATGGCAACCCGATGTACTCGCTGCTGTATGCTGAAGCCGAACGCGAGGGGCGACAAGTCATCATGACGGTCTGGAATTTCGCCCCCAAAGCATCCTCAGAGTCGCTACAGCGCTGGTCAGCCGCAACCCCCAAATCAATGGCGTCCGTCATCAAGGGCGGCACAAGCACTACCCCGACCATGAGCTTCATCTCGGAATCCAGCCGGTCTTTGGAGGGTGGCGTCTCCTTATATGAAGTCGAGTTCACCGTCACGGCTGAGGACGGCATAACCACCGCCTATCGCGTGGCGATTTATGCCTCGCCCATCCGAAGCTATTTCATCACGTTCAGCGGCAGCGCCGCCGCGCTTGAGAGACAGCGCACCGTCATTGATGCCATCGTCGCATCTGGGCGGGTGGAATGACGGGGAATCGGGATATAATCGTGTTATCTTACTGTACTTCAGGGCGGGCGCTTCACGAAGCACCCCTACTCAGGACTCCCTAGACATGCCCAGCATCACCCAACGCCTCGGCCTACCACGTTATGAGGCCGACCTCAAATACAAAGAAGCGCTGGCGACCTATCTGAAAAAAGACCTCGACGGCGCAATCGCCCGTATGAACGAGGTGATTCAATTGCTGCCCACCCACTCTGAGTATTGGGCGGCGCGCGGCATGATGTACCTTGAGGACGGGGTGCTAGATGTCGCCAAAGTTGATTTTGAACGCGCCGTCAAAGCTTTCAAGCTAGAGATGTTGGGGCATTATGGACTCGGCGCAGTCGCCTACCGTGAGGAACGCTACGCGGAAGCGCTCACTCACCTACAGGAAGCCTTGCGACTTGACCCCAACCGAGTCGAGACGATATACACGATGGCGCTGGTGCTGGATAAGCTTGACCGTTCCGCCGAGGCGCTCGACCAGATGAATCGCGCCCATGACCTGATGGACTCGGCGGGCGATAAACGCAAACCTGACGCCGTGCGCTGGCTCACCCACCTGCGCCGCCGTGTGAAATAACTTAATCTATTGTGGATAACAATCAATTATAATAGTTAAACTGGTGAAGATAGGAGTAATTAGCATGGCTACCAAAGGGCGTCCGAAACCTAAAACGGCTGGAAATTTTATGGCTCAAGTCGCAAAAGTTAGCCTAAAAACGTCTATGATTGATGTTGCCAAAACAATGGTGGAACAAAATGTTCGTTGCGTTGCTGTCATGGATGGAGACCAAATTAAAGGAATAATCACGGCTAGTGATGTTATTCGAGAAATAGCATCCGATCTTCACTCCCCTAAAATGTTTAAGGGAGATGCTCTTGAAATCATGACTGCTAGGATTGTAAGTGTAAGTGAGGATGACCCTTTAACTCAGACTCTCAATAGCATGACACGTCCACACATGTTACACGATTTGATAGTGGTTCATCGTTTGGATGCCGTTGGGTCAATCTCACAAGTGGATGTGATCGGATGGTGGATTGATTCTGTGGTCAATAAAACCACAGAGACTTAAAACTTCCACGCTCCGTTCGATTAAGCTTATGTCTTTGGGGCGTACTGTAAACAAATCTTACCCCTATTCATCGCTTTTTAGATGCGATTTTCTTCATTTCCCGAATTTCCTGTTGGCTGTAAATATCATTAAACGCTGAGAGATAACTTGTATTTAGCGCTTCAAGCCTGATAAGATCGGTCAAGATATGGGATAAATCCTGCTTATTTACTGACCCGTTTATCTCTAGGTTTTGAGGCGGTAGTGTTAAAGCATTCTTCATTTCTTGCGCTAATTGCACTTCATCAAGTTTTGTAGCATCCCCTTGTATAAATTCACTAACCAAGTTCTTAAAGAAATTTTTGATGTCTTGTGGTTTTGCCAAATCTACATATTTGATGGTTTGGAAATGAGGGGGTAATTTTTTATGATCAACATTCAATGTCATCGGAACTAACCCCATATTGCCTTTCGCGTATCTTTCCCAGCATACCCCCATCTCAAACCAAACCCATAAACTTTCAAGAGAATTAGGCGTTAAGAGAAATAAAATAACATCGGATGTTGTAATTCTGCTTCTAATGGTCGCAAAAAAGTCTTCGCCCGGCTTAATGTCATTATCGATAGAAGTAGCATGAAAGTTGATGGCTTTTACACCAAAAACTTTGTCGAGACATTCATTTAATACTTGGGCAAGCGCGGCGTCCTGATGCGAATGACTTAAAAATATCTCGCGCCTCCGACTGTTTTTATCCAATGATTTTTTCGACGCCATTATGAATTAATCCTCGCCTAGTATTTCATCCACCCGATCAAAATCACTGCTGTCGTAAAAATCTCTCAGGATTTGTAAATGTTTTTCAAAATCTTGTAACAAACGGTGTTGGTCACGGGTTCTGAAAAATGTGATCCCAACCACATATTGTTTTTTCTCGTGTTTATGTTGATCAACAGTATCCCATGAATAGTCGTGAAGGTGATATTTCTTACATATCATCTGTATATGTGAATCAAGTTGTGTTTTCTTTTTGGATTTCAGGCTTAATTCTTCTGTTAAGACCAACGCTAGGCTAATTCGATCTCGATTATTATCAAGAATATCCGCTTGAACCCATAAATCTCCAATTAAGCAATCATGGATTTCAAGGATGGTGCGTTCATTTTCGTCCTCATCAATCAGTAAAACAGCCTTGGATTCAATATCGTCGGATCCCATTCCAATAATGCTCTGCATTAAATCATGCAGAGCAAGGGGTAGTTTACGGGGATCGCCAGATGTTCTCATTTACACCACTGTTGACCTTTTGCGTTTCATGACGGGTTGGGCTTCCCGAAATGGGTTTATCATAGGTCTATCAACCATCATTTTTTTAGCTTGCTCTTTAGCATAGTCTGAGGACGTTTTTTGCTTTTTTGTACGTTTGAGCATAGCTGATTCAATGGAGGATTCTAAACCACGCTTGACACGGGATGCAGCTGCCTCTTTTGTTTTAGGTTTTGACAGCATTGCACCTTGATAAATTGACATGCCGAATATCCTTTGGTAAAAGGATCAGAAGATGGGTTAAGTTTAGCACTGATTACAATTCGCGCAATGTATTCAACCCTACAATACGTCAACTTTAGGGGGACTAATGTCATTCCGCACCAAATGTGATGTCTACCGGCAAGACAACCGCGCCTTCACCCGTGGGGTCGGTTGGCGGCATCCATAGCGTGATGTCGCCCGTGGCATAATCCACCGTATAGACCTTGACCCACACCTGATAACGCCCGCTTGGAATTTCCGGCGGCAGAATCATCCCGCGATTGTCCCAAACTGCCCCGCCGGGGGGGATGAGCGTGCTGGTCTTGAACGTCCCGCCCAACCATGAATCGATTCCCTGCGCCCGCGCCGCTACATTGTCCGCGTTGACGAAAAATACGGCGACGGTCACATCTTGCGTCGGGGTCGCGTCCACCGTCCACGCCAATGAGACGGTCAGCGCGTCGCCGGAAAGCTGTGGTTGGGTGAATCCGCGTAGCGTAATGGATTCTCCGTTTACGGGGTTGGTAAACGTCTGGTCGATTTCAACCGGCGGGGTTGACGGGTCAGAGGTCGGGGCGGGCGTGGTCACATATTCCAGCAGCCGGACGTGTGCCGACAGCTTATCCTCGCGCACCAAGCTATA
This sequence comes from Anaerolineae bacterium, assembly GCA_034437835.1. Taxonomy (GTDB): domain Bacteria; phylum Chloroflexota; class Anaerolineae; order Aggregatilineales; family Phototrophicaceae; genus Flexicrinis. The sequence goes on from DAOTTP010000201.1 coordinate 23,283, forward strand.
GCGCTCGGCCATGAAACGCTCAACCGGGCGCACCGACCACGGCGTATCCAGACCCCTATCCATTAGCAACCACAGGCGCGACTGGCGGGCGGCGACATGCTCAATCCACGGCGCGACGCGCTCACCCAACAGGCTGGTCGGGTCTAAAAGCTGGGCGGCGGTGGGTGGGGTATCGTCTGGGTTATCCATCTCTCCGGGGTGATAGGGTAGGACTGCCAGCGTGCGCGCCCCGCCTTTGCCCGAGTTCGCCCAAAAACTTCCGGTATCAGGCTGGTTAATCAATACCACCCCATCAGACGGCACGCGCTGACGCATCAGGTCGGCGGCGGCGTGCAAGTCGGGGCGTTCTGCTTGAAAGTACGGGTCTGACGTATAGAGCGCCCGCAAACCACTATAGGTCAGGGAAGGCAATGCTAAAACCAACAGGCTTATCCCAACCCATATCCCAAATTTGCGCCGCACCCGCGACTCGATAATCACCAAAAAAGCGGCTAATCCCGCACATATCCCAAATGAAACCGCATATATCCCAACCCCAGCGCGCAGCCATGCGATGTCCGTCGGAAAATGCCCGACCAGCCCCGCGTAGATGCTCACACGACTGAGGGAAAGCACGTTCAGGCCGGGCAGCCAATAACTCAGGCCGCCGGATTGGTCAAATGTGAAGAATCCATATACATCCCACGGAAAAACGGCTCCGAATCCAGCCCAAAGTAGCGAATATATCCCAAATAGCAGTGTGATTATCGCAAGTGTGGGATTCTTTCGTTTTCCCAACATATCCCAAATTGGCGCGGTCAGTAACACGACAAATGGGATGGCGGGCAATAGGAATCGGTGCGGCCACATCGTGCCGCCAAACCAGTTGCCGCCGATGCTGCCTTCTCCGCGCAGGAGCGCATATCCCAGCGCCGTCCCCATCAGAATCAGGGCGCTGGCCGTGACCAACCGTGCATCACCCCGCCGCCAGAGCATCACCGCGCCGGGGATACTTAAGAGTAGAATCGGCGAAGTCGCCCAAAACGCGCCGCCCGCCGCCAATAGATAACTGTGCAGCGCCACGCGAGTCGTCTCTGGCGAGACAGGGAATTGTTCGCTGAATAGATAACCAGACGGGAACAGCGGGGCGAGCCACGCTAATAACGGGGTATAAATCAGCGCGAGAATCAGGCCGACCACCGTGCCGAGCATCACCAGCGCCGTGATTCGCACGCCGCGCCGCGCCCACCATCCAGCGGGGATGAGCAACATCAATAGACCCGGCGCAGCAAAAATCACCGACTCCTTGACCATGAATGCCCCGACCAACATCACCGCGCCTAATGCCGTAGGGGCGTAGCGTGCTACGCCCTGACCCCAGCCTCCCCGCCACCACAACCCCGCGCCCGTCACCAAAAGTAGCGCGGTCAGCGGTTCGCGGAAAAAGGTGTGGGCGTAAGGCCAGAATCCGGTCAACAGCCCCAACGTCAGCATCGCCGCGCCCGCCGCAAATCCTGAACCCGTCAGCCGGTATGCCCACGCGAACAGCGCGATAGCCAACAGCGGCGTAATGACGGCGTTGAAGGTGAACAAGGCGTGTGAGACACCGACCCCGTTTAATTCTTCCGCCGACCACACCCACGGCATAGCCGCCCATAGGAATCCGCGCTCAACCTCGCTCTGCCGCAACGGGACGGCCTCGCGCTCTGGCAGACGAGAGGGCATTCGTTCCCACATCGTCACATCCAACAGCGGCTGCCCACGATACAGCAACCCATCGGCGGCGTCGGCATATTGAGTCTCGTCGCTGACGATGGGCTTGGCGGTATAGGTCAACAGGTAGACCGAGGCCAGCACCAACGCCAGTGTGATACCTAGCGCCCAACGGGGTCGGGATGCGGACGAAATCATCTGCGGGAAATCAGCCTACGCGCTGCACCGACCCAACGGAAGCTGAACACGTTGACAGCGGCCTTGAGCAATCGTGCGCTAAAAGTATCCGCACCCGCCAACCCTACCGCGTCCGCTAAAATTTCGCGCCCTTGCCCCAGCTTGCCGCGCTTGATTTGCAATGTCGCCATCGATTTGAGGATTTGACCCTGCATCTCGGTCTCGCCCAATTCTTGGAACGTATTGGCCGACTCTACAAACAAGTCATAGGCCGCTTCTTTGTCGCCTTTGCTGGCAAGCACGCCGCCCAGATTGGCCTTGACCATTGCGGTGCGTTTGGCGTCGCCACTCTCCTCGAAAATCGCCAGCGCGTCGCGCAGCAGATTTTGTGCCTCATCAAAGCGACCTTGTTCGCGGGCAATCATGCCGAGATTGGCTTGCATTTCGCCGACCATATCGGTTCTGCCCTCGGCTTGATAGGCGGCCAGTGCCTTCTGGAAAGCGGCGGCGGCTTCAGCGTGTGCGCCTCGGTTGAATTTTTTCATGCCTTCATCGTGATACATTTGTGCCGTGGACATCGTGGGAATCCTCTTTAATCTTGGCGGACGCCCAGAAGGGCGTCCCTACGTTTTTTCGGCTGGTAGGCGGCGGACGCCCAGAAGGGCGTCCCTACATTTTTCGGCTGGTAGGCAACGGACGCCCAGAAGGGCGTCCCTACATTTTTTCGGCTGGTAGGCGGCGGACGCCCAGAAGGGCGTTCCTACGTATGTATGATGTACGGTTAGAATCGCTCTATCGTTGCTTGGGCTTTGCGCTCATTCAGCCATGCGGTGAATTGTTGTTCCTGCGCCCGCGCTAGGCTTTCATCGGTCAGCGGGCGCTCCTCAAAGGCCAGTGTCTCGACGATATGCCAGCCCAAAATGGTCTGAACCGGCCCGGCCATCTGCCCCGGCGCAAGCGCGAAGGCCAATTCTGCCAATTCTGGCGTGGTCAGGTCGTCGCGAACAAAAAAACCGAGGTCGCCGCCGCTGTCTTTGGTGCTGATGTCGCGGGAATACTGCGCGGCCAAGACATCAAACGACTCGCCATTCTGTAGGCGGGTCTTAACCGCTTCAGCCTCGGCCTCGGTCTCTAAGAGGATATGGCGGGCGCGGACGGCCTGAATCATCTGGACATCGCCGACCTCGGCCAATACCGCAGACCGCACGCGGGAGACGAGCATACTCCCTTTGACCGCTTCGCGTAGGTCGGCTTCGGTATAGCCGTTGGCGTCTAGCCACGTCTGCCAGCCGCCGGGGGTCGCCTGTTCCGATTGGGCGCGCATAGAATCCATTTCGGCATCGAGGTCAGCGTCGGTGATGGCGATATCCAGTTCAGTGGCGGCCTGCTCTAAAATCACCTGTTCGATGAGCATATTGACCACGCTATCGACAAAAACGGGGTCGGCGGCATCCGGTGATAGCAACCGCGCCGCCGCTTGATTGAACGCTTCGCGGGGGATTTCTACCCCGTTGACCCGCGCCACCAACGGCGGCAACGGAGTCGGGCTTACCGTCGGAATGGTGGTAGCGGATGCGGTTGTGTCGGATACCGGGGCAGGTGCGCCGCCGCAAGCCGTCAGAATCAAAACCAATAGGGGGAATAAGAACCGTCTCAAGACGCAGGACTCCGCAAACTCACAAATCATCCGCTGATTATCGTGCGTGCGCGGGGCATTGGCAAGCATGGGGACGCGCAACCGCCCCAAACCCGCCCCTTTCTGGGATATAATCGACTTAAACAGTCCTAGACGGGGTGTAGCGCTTCACATGGCCGATGTGTTCATCTCATACTCGCGGCGCGACCAAACGTTTGTCCGCCAATTGTTCGGCGTGGTCGAACAGGCGGGTAAAGATGCGTGGGTCGATTGGGAAGACATCCCCCTCACCACCGACTGGTGGGCAGAAATCCGCGCCGGAATCGAAGGCGCACAAACCTTCCTATTCATCATGACGCCGGAATCGCTGGCCTCGCCGGTCTGCACTCTAGAAGTTGCCCACGCGCTGGCGCTCAATAAACGGATCATCCCATTATTACCCATCCCATTTGACCACGCCTCCGCGCTGGCAAAATTGGCCGCCCGCCCCACTGATTCCGCCCTCTCGCAGATGGCGGCGGGTCGCTCTTTGGCCGACATCGCCCAAACCAATTGGCAAGCGGTTGCCGCCATTAACTGGGTACAATTCGCCGATCACGAGTTTGACTCCGTGGCGCGCCAACTGGTCGCCGCCCTCGATACCGACTACGAACACGCCAAAACCCACACGCGACTGCTCCAACGCACCTTAGAATGGGAACGAGCGGGCAAACCCACAGCCTTACTCTTGCGCGGTGACGCTCAACGCGAGGCCGAAGCATGGGCGCAGTACAACGCCGATAAAATCCCAAAACCCACCGATACCCAGCGCGAGTACATCGCGGCGGGTGTCCGGCTACGCGCCACAGAAATCACGCGGCTCCGCCTGACGATTGGCGTTTTGGCCGTCCTACTCATCCTGTCCATCGGGGCAAGCGCCATCGCAGTGAACCGGACTCAACTGGCTGAGAGCAACGCCGCCACCGCTGAGGCCAATCTACGCGCCCAATGGGATACTCAAGCCTTGTTCCTCGCTGACCAGAGCCGCCAAACCCTGCTCAACACCAGCGACTCGCAAGCCTCCTTACTCATCGCGTTAGAGGGTGTGGAGCATTATGACGATGGGGTGTACCGCAGCGAGGCACAGCAAGCCCTGATGCGCGCCCTGAGCAGTCCCATGCAGGCGGAACACGTCTTTGAGCATGGTAAGCCCATTTTCGACATCGCCCTCAGTCCCGATAACACGCGCTTGGCGACCAGTGATAACAACGGTGGCGTGCGCGTTTGGGATATGACGACGGGCGCGGAGTTGGCCTACGCCGCGCCCACCCCGACGGGTTATCAAGCTAATTTCGGGTTTTATCCGGGTGGCGACCCGCCCGACCCCGACAGTTTTGGCGTCTCGCTCACATGGTCGCCGGATGGCAAAACCCTACTGTTGGGCGAACCCTTCAGCGCAATTTTATGGGATTGGCAGACCGGCGCGGAAACCCGCCTGACCATCCCCGAAACGACGCTTGCGGAACTCGATACCTATCGACAAGCCGAGTGGTCGGCGGACGGGACGCGCATCTTATATTGGTCTACTGACTCTCAAGCAGTGGTCTGGGATTGGGAAAACGTGCCCAATAACCCACAGGCTTTTACCTTACCAGACCCCTCAGCCATCAGCATCGGCATCACCAGCGCGGCGTGGTCGGCGGATGGGCAAGCGGTAGGGTTCACCAGCACACGGGGCAGCTTTATCTGGACGCCGGGACAAGACCCGTGGCGTATCTCTGGCGGATGGTTGCTCTGGCATCCGACGCAACCGGATAAAGTCCTGACATGGAACACCAATCAACTCCCGACCCTCTGGACGCTGGATTTTGCCGCGCAAACCGCCGATAGAACCCGCACCTATGGCAGCCCAACAGCCTTCCCCGCTAGAATCGCCTTCAATGATGACGGGACGCGCTTGGTCGTTATATCCCCCGCGCAATCCGCGCTGACAGAATGGGATGTTGAAACGGGTGACTCGATCTCAGAGGTGGAAATCCCCGCGATTGAAAGTATGACCAGCCAAAATATCCCGCTGATTGGCTATACCGGTGACGGCACACATATCCGCCTGATGACCGATGACGGACGCGGCTGGATTTATCGCCCATCGGATGCGGCATTGTTCCCTTATACCTTTGACGAACTCAACGCTATTAGCCTCAGCCCTGATAATCAGACCACAGCGATTATGACTTCTTATGACCTGCGTTTTTACCCTCTTTCGAGTGAAGCCACCGCCCCAACCAACGGGCTTGCGGTATCCGAAACTGGTTTTCATCAGGTGATATGGGTGGACAGCAGCCGCGTTTTGGTGCGCGGGATGGGCGACAATGCGCGCATTGACCTCTGGCGCGTGAATACGCCGCATCAGCCGATTAAGGCCGTCACGCCTGACCTGTCTGCTGAACAAGTCTGGGCGTGCGGAGCAGACGGTGCATTGGTTTTTGACTCAGCAGCTGCCCATTATGTCCGCCTGAGCGATGGTGAATCGCATATCCTCGGTAGGCGTGACGAGGCTAACCCTGTCTCCAATATGGCCTGCGACTCGGCGGGCAAGTATGCCGCCGTCTGGGGATATAACGGGATGCCGACCCTGTGGGACATCGCCGCCGATAGCGCCGTATCGCTCCCATACCCCGCCGATTTGCCGCAAGGACTCTCTCCACAAGCCGTCACGTTCAGCCCAGATGGGACACAGTTGGCGATGACGGTCAGCGATTATACGCAAGATTGGCTGGTCGTTTTCTCGCTGGACAACCTCACAGCGGCAAAAATTTACCCTGATGTGATTGCTCTGGGGAGCTTGGTCTGGCAACCGCAAGGGCAAGCCGTCAGCATGGTCGGCGGGGCGGTTGTGCGGGTCAACTTAACCGATGACAGCACACGATTTGAGTATATCGGCACGTATGCCTCTGATGGCGGATGGTCGGCTGATGGTCAATCGTTCTACGTTTATGACTCGGCCAGTATGGGGACGGTAGCGAGTTTCTCGGTGTTTTCTATCCCTCAAGGGGATGGATCGCCCGCCCAAATCCTAGAGATGTCCTTCCCAAACGCAGACCAGCTTGTCCTGCCACGCATCACGGCCTTTGACCCTGAAGGGCGTTTTTTCGCCGCCGCTTTTGCGACGGAAGTCTGGTTATGGGACTTACAAACCGGCGACGCCCCGCGCCGTTATCCCGCCCCCGCCCAAACCCAGCAGATACTATTTCACCCCAGCGGGCGACTCCTGTTGCTCGGCGCAGAAGCGCATGTGGTAGACATCGCCAGCGCCGAAACGGTCATCATCAACAACTTTTTAGACCCAGCCTTAGCCTTCTGGTCGGCTGACAGTTCGCGGGTTATCGCCTTTCAACAGGGTGAGGCCGATACATTATCTGGCTTTGCGTTCTGGACGGTAGACATCCCCGCATTGATAGATATAGGCCGTGCCGCCGCCGTCCGCACCTTAACATCAGCCGAGCGCATCGCTTTATTTTTGCCGCCTAACCCATAACAATCTTCAAACGTGGCAGAATCACCCCTTTTTGTGACAAGATATAAAGTGCATGAGATAAAGGGTGGTTTCCAATGGTCGACGTATTCATCTCCTACTCGCGTAATGACCAAGCCTTTGTGCGCCAATTATTCGGCGCGTTGGAAGTCGCGGGGCAAGATACGTGGGTCGATTGGGAAGATATCCCCCTCACCACCGATTGGTGGTCGGAAATCCGCGAGGGAATCGAGGAGGCCAAAGCCTTCATTTTCGTCATGACCACGGCTTCGCTCTCATCACAGGTCTGCACGCTAGAAGTCGCGCTGGCGCTAACCATGCACAAGCGCATCATCCCTGTATTGCCCGCCCCATTTGACCCCGCCCCCGCCATCGAACGGCTAAAAGCCCGCCCCGTCGATAATTTGCTCAAGGCGATTGTCGCAGACCGCACGATGGGCGACATCGCAGACCGCAACTGGCAAACCGTCTCGGCTATCAACTGGGTACAGTTTGCGGATAAAGATTTTGATGCCGTGGCACGCCAATTGCTAGACGTGCTGCAAACCGATTATGAACACGCCAAAACCCACACCCGCCTGCTCCAACGGGCGCTAGAGTGGGAACGCGCCAAAATGCCGACAACCTTACTCATGCGCGGCGACGCCCAGCGTGAGGCCGAGGGCTGGGTGCGTTATAACGCAGACAAAATCCCCAAGCCCACCGACATCCACCGTGAGTATATCGCGGCGGGCATCCGGCTGCGGATGTGGGAACATCGACGGCTGCGGGTACTGGTCGCTGGCTTGACCGTCCTACTCGTGATTGCCATTGGCGCGGGGATTTTGGCGATTAACCGCAGCGAACTCGCCGAGAGCGAATCGCTGGCGCGGGCGACCCAACAGCGCATCGCGGAAAACAACGCCGCCGAAGCCGAGGCCAATCTGCGCGCCCAATGGGGGCTGCAATCGCTGTTCCTTGCCGGTCAGAGCCGTCAACTTCTGCGCGAAACCGGCGATACCACCCTCGCTATCAACCTCGCGCTCGAATCACTCTCGCACTATGACGAGGGGATTTACCGCCGCGAAGCGCAATTCATGTTGTCCGAGACGTTGAATCACCCGCTGCAAATGGCCGCTGAAATGGAAGGCATCACCAATGTGATTGATGTGAAGTCCAGCGCCGACGGCACGCGCTATCTGGTCGCCACGCAGGACACGGCCTATCTGTGGACGCCGGACTCCGATACTCCGGTTGAAATCTTGAGCGATAAACACTCCTTCCCAAGCGCGGCGGCGATTCTAGGCGTCTCGTTCGTCGCGGATGACCGGCAGGCGGTGATTGTCACCGCTGACCGTAGCGTGCTGTTGACCTTAGATGACAGCGCTGACCCAGTATCGGTACAAGCCGATCAGCCGTATGAGCGCATCAGCCTGTCAGAATCGGGTAAGTGGGTGTGGGCGGCGCACCAACAAGATGACTCCAGTTTCTCAGTGGCGGCCTGGGCGGTAGACGGCTCGGCCTATCGGACGCTGACTGAGGTCAAGATGCTGCAAGAGGCGTTTTTCAGCCCGGACGACCATTACTTATCCATCCCAATCTATGGCGACCAAACGGTTTTGTGGGATGTGCAAGCCGATACCACGCTCAACCTCAAAGGCGCAAGCTATACGCCCGTGATATGGGCGGGGCTTGATGTCGTGCTGGTGCGCGACGTGCAAGGGACGCTCCGCGCCTTCCGCGTCGGTACGGCTACGCCGGAACAGTTGTTTTTCATCGGGCGAGTGGTCAGTGATACGCCCTCGCCGGACGGGAAATTGATCGCGGTCATCAATGCCGACCAGACCTTGCGTATCCTGCGGACGGAGGACGGCGAGTTACAGGCTGAAATGCTGTTATTCGAGGCCAACGCCTCGAAGATTGTCTGGAATGCCGCCCAAACCCACGTCATGACATGGGGGCGCGAGAGCGTCTTTCTATGGGCGATTGCCGACGAATTCCCGCAGTCGATTTCGTTCTTGGGCGGGGCGGTTGGCTTATTCACAGACACGCACGCGCTGGTGGGCGGAGACCGTAGCATCAGCGTCATCTCACTGTACGGCAGCGCAGCCGAGACGGTGACTTACCCCATCTATCCGATTGTCGATATGGATTGGAACGAGGCCAGCCAGCGCTTGATGGTGCGGGCGGGGACATCGCCGCTACGCTTGTGGACGGCAGGCCAGCCACCGCTGCCGCGCATCCTCACGCCGGATGAGGCTGGCCCGATGGCGGAACTGCGGCCGTGTCACCCGCAAATCTTGGGCGACACCTATCAGACCACCCTGCCCAAAATGACCGCGTGCAGCAATGACATCAGCCTCGTGGCCGGGGTGATCGCTGAGGAGAGGCTAATCAAGGTCTGGGCGCTCGAAAACCCAGAGACTCCGGTGGCACAATTTGAAGCGCCATATCGCATTCGTGCGATGCACTTCTCGCCGGACAGCCTACATTTGGCCGTGGTTGATGACGACTTCGGGCGGGTGCATATCTATACCATAGGGTCTCGCCTACCGTTGGAACTGGATGCGATTGTCGATGCCGACACGCTCCGTTGGCGTGAGGACGGCCTCGCCATCCGCTTCAGACGCCCATTCTCTACAGACACCGAGGAATGGCTGGTTGATGTCTCGAGTCTGATGCAATTGGCGCGGGATACGGTGCTGCGCCCACTGACCGATGCTGAACGCGCTGCCTTCTATTTGTCCGACGACTCGCTCATTGATGAAGAGGCATCATCGGATGAGGGCATCGGCGCAAGTGATTGAGGCCACTGAATCACATAGCCTAGCGCCAGCCCAACCAAGAATCCGCCCAGATGCCCCCAATTATCAATGATAGAGCCGGGGATAATCCCAATCCCCAGCGTGAGCAGCGCTGAGAAAATGAGCGTGCGCCAGATTTCACGTCCAGCCGACGAGAGTTTTTTGCGGTGCTGGTAGAAAATGCTGATGACCACCCCAATCAGGCCGAAAATGGCGCCTGACGCGCCCACCGAAACGCCCCGATATTCTGAGAGCATCACGCTCATCAGCGAACCGCCCAAGCCGCTGAGGAAATAGACCGTCAAAAAACGGCGGTGTCCGAGCATCATCTCGACCAGTGCGCCGATGTTGAACAGCGACAGCATATTGAAGCCGAGATGGATGAAACCGCCGTGTAGAAACATGGCCGTCAGTAACCGCCAAAATTCCCCCATCTCGCGCACCCGCGCAGGCATATTGCCGCCCGCCAGCGCTTGGCGCATGATGTCCTTATCACTGATGCCGCCCAAGATGAACACCGCCACATTGACCGCAATCAGCGTCCAGATCGGCCATATCCGGCGCATCCGATTCAGGCGTTCGCTCCACGGTACGGGCGGCGGCGGGGTGTAATTGGTGTAATCCGGTTCATTAGCGGGCTTGCGGGCTAACGGGTGGATGATTTCGGGTTCATCGGGCATGGTGATTCCTTGCGTAGATTAGGCAGGGCAACGCCCACCCATCATATCACGCAAAGATGGCTTTCCAGACGAAGAAAAACGCCATGCCAATCAAGATGGTCGGGAGCAATTTCCCCGTCTGCCACGCAATCACCGCCGCCAGAATCCCCGCGTAAAGATGGGCATTGCTCAACGCAAACGAGATGGTCTGGCCGTCAGGCGCGGCCACGGCGGGGACGGTGATGGCGGTCAACACCGCGACAGGCACATAGCGCAAGGCGCGAATCGCCCACGCGGGCAGCGTCACACGGCTGACCAACGCCAGCACAGGGTAACGCACCCCAAACGTCACCGCCGCCATGCCAGCAATCAGTAGAAATTCATTCATTTTTTCTCCTTTGGAGAAAACAGTGATGCATTATAAAGTGATGAGTGATGAGAACAAGGTCAGTGATGTGTGTTTTACACATGGAAAACGTATGGGCGCATACATTACCAATGGTGCGAATCATAAGCGAAAATATCCGGTATTCATGGGCGGGCGCGCAAGCGTCGCCCCTACAAGATTTCTCGTGATATGTATTCAAAATCGCGTCATCGAATGTCCTGTAGGGGCGTGGCTTGCCCGCCCGTGCTGAAATACCGCACACCTACGACGATTTCGATGACATCATATCCCTGTTTCAACTTGCACCATTAGTTACATAACACAAAGACAACTCATCACTCATCACTCATCACTTCACTGATATACCCGGCTGCGATGCCCGCCGCTGCTGACAGCATCAGGCCGACTTTGTTTTCCATCTGAAAAGTGAACAACGCGACGATGCCCGCTACGACTGCCGCGACCACCATCGGGCGATTGCGAATCAACGGGACGACGATTCCGATGAAGGTCACGCTCATGGCGAAGTCGAGTCCGAGTCCGGCGGTATCGCCCATCAGACTGCCCGCCAAAACCCCGATGATGGTACAGACTTGCCAATTGATGTACATCGCCAGTTCCGCGCCAAACATATACCAGTGGCGGTGCGGTGAGGCGCCATTTTCGCCTTCAAATCGGCTGATTGTGACGGCGAACGCCTCATCGGTCAGTAGGAAGCCCAACGGCAATAGCCACTTCTGCCCCAAATGCTTAAGGTAGGGCGAGAGCGTGGCCGAATATAGCGCGTGGCGCAAGTTGACGATGAAGGTGGTCAGGACAATCACGGGGATAGGCGCGAGGTCACGCACCAGCCCCGCCCCGACGAATTGCGACGACCCGGCAAAAACGAACATCGACATGCCGATGGCGGCGGCGGGGCTGAGTTTGGCCTCAATCGCCAATGCGCCATATAAAATCCCAAACGGGATAGCGGACAGCACCAGCGGCAGCACCGCCCGCGCACCTGCCCAGAACTCGCCCGAACGGGTGGAAGGTTGAGAACTCGTCATAATAGGGTCAACTTCTTTTGGGTAAGGTTTATCTCCCTATTATCCGGCGCGTTATGGGGAGTCGGTAGCACCACTTCATTGGGTCTCGACAGACCAATTGCAGAATCAAAAAAACGTTTTCAACGGGGGACGGATACAAAAATATCATGGCGGGCGCTTCGTGAAGCGCCCGCCATCGGTTGCCCTAGCCGAGTAGCGATTCCGAATCATTGTCCACGGAATCTACCGGCGGTACGTCGTCGTCTTCATGCGGGGGGAGGAAATCCGGCTCGGCGGGTTCGGCTGGCTCATCCGGCGCGGGCGATTCAATCACCGGGGCGTCCGGGCTGATGACAACGGCGGCGGTCTCTTGCGTGGCATGACCGGTCTCTTTGCTGACCATCGAGATTTTGCCGTCGATGAACGCGCCTTCCTCGGTGCTGAGTGCGGTAGAGCTAATATCGCCCCACACCCGCCCCGTCCGCAGGATTTGTACCTTCTTGCCGGTCACATTGCCGCGCACCGCGCCCGCAATGCTGATGTTCTTGGCGCTGATGTCGGCGGTGATTTTGGCCGTCTCACCGACCAGCGCATTGCCGTCGATGTCCAGTTTGCCGGTGAACGTGCCATCCAGCCGGACATTGGCATGACTGATAAACGTGCCTTCAAAGGTCGAGTTCGCGCCAAGCACCGTCTCAAAACCGACGGGTTGGGCGGCGGGCGGGATAGAATTCTCACGCATTGGGGTCGGTTGAGTGGACGGCGCGGTGGGGCGTTCGGTATAGCTAGTGGGGACAGAAGTCGGGGTGGGATCGGCGGGCGGTTGACGGCGGCCAAAGATCGACATGGGGAATGTCCTCCTGATACAGACTAGAATCTAATTTTAGACAACATTACCATTTTACACTGACACAGGTCTGGTATAATAATTTTATGGAGAGGTCGCATAGTGGTCTAGTGCGCTCGCCTGGAACGCGAGTATGGGGCAACCCATCGCGAGTTCGAATCTCGCTCTCTCCGCACCTGCACACCGCCTGCACCGAAAATGCAGGCGGTTTTGCTTGAAATAACCTCTGGTCTACCCCTCACTTAAAAAGGTCTGTCACCTATGGTCATCGACTGGGGCAAGGTCGCGCCCGTTATCGTCTCAATCATCATCATCATCGCCGTGGCGATTCTACGGCAATACTCACGAACTTTCGCCGCTATCGCCGCCACCATGCCCATCAACATCCCGCTGGCACTGTGGATTGTCAACAGCGGTGAGGACGCGGCGGGCATGACCGAGTTCTCTAAGGCGATGGTCTTTAACATGCTGCCGACGGTGGTGTTTATCTTCGTCGCGTGGTTGGCCTTCCGCGCTAGTTGGACACTTGTCCCGTCGATTCTGATGGGATACGGGGCGTGGGGCGTCGGTATGTTGGCGATCACCGGCCTACGCTATATGATTGGGGTTTGAGCTACGAAACCCGCCGCACACCACACAACCTGCATGGGGGCGACCCATAAAGACCCCATACCTTGTTAACCGCCGCCGCCCACCCGTAGGGGCGACCCATGGGTCGCCCTAATCTATCCATAGAGACCCCCTATCTTGTTAACCGCCGCCCTGACCATCTTCCGCAAAGACCTCCGCGCAGAACTCCGCAGTAAAGAACTGATCGCGTCGATGGCGCTATTCGCCGCGCTATGCGTCCTGACGTTCAGTTTCGCCCTAGAACTTGACCGCGAAGCCCGCGAGTCAGTGGTCAGTGGCGTGCTGTGGGTGACGGTCACGTTTTCGTCCATCCTCGGCCTGAATCGCAGCCTCGCCGGAGAGCGCGAATCCAGCGGCCTCGATGCCGTGCTGCTCGCGCCCATCCCCCGCGCCTCGCTGTATCTGGGCAAGGCGCTGGCAAATTTCGTATTCACCTTCGCCGTCTCAGTCATTTTTCTGCCCGTCATGACCCTCTTATACAATCAGCCGCTGTTCAACGGGTGGTTGGTCGTGACTTTAGCGCTCGGCGCACTCGGATTGACCAGCGTCGGGACACTATTGGCGGCCATGACCGTCCAGACCCGCGCCCGTGACGCCCTGCTGCCGATTGTCATGCTGCCCGCCGTCCTGCCCATATTGTTGGCCGCCGTCGCAGCATCTAACCTGCTGATAACCAACAGCCCACAGTCATTGTGGATTGGGTGGCTGGCGCTACTAGCGGTGATTGACCTGTTTTACGCGGTGGCGTGTGGGCTATTATTCCGGTTTGTGGTAGAGGAATAACCAGCGTGCCACTGCCCCTGCCTTATGCACTATTACAGATAAAATTTCTTTGTCCATAGATTACGGAATCGATATAATATAAGAGGGTGATGATTTTTCGGTATTGCGTCCTCATCTATCCTTATATCTCGCCCTCATAGAAAGGTCGGGTTTCGTGCTACGATCTTTGTTCAATCCAGCCATCGCCATCATGCGGCGGCTGAAATACCCACAGAAATTCATGCTGTTGGGGTTTATCGTGTTGCTCCCTCAGGTTCTGGTCTTTATCCAATATCTGAACAAGGCCACTGAAGACATCGCTTTCAGTAGTAAAGAACAGGTCGGCTTGGTCTACCTAGAGCCGGTCAGCGAATTATTGCGCTTATTCCATCATTATTTCGTCCTTGCCCCCAACGTCGCCCTGATTGACGACCCCGATGTGACCGAGAGTTTTGCCGTGCTGGGGCATGACATCACCGCCGCTATCGCAAAGGTAGACGCGGTAGATAAGGTCTATGGCGAACAATTGGAGATGACCGAGGCGTGGGGCGCGTTGAAATCGGACTGGTATCGCAACCAAGCCACCTTCGCCCGTCAGTCACAGGGCAGCCGCAACAATGCCCGCGACACCATCATCCGCAATACCTTACGCATGATGACCCGTATCGGCAATAAGTCCAATCTGATTCTCGACCCTGACGTCGACAGCTACTACTATATGAATGCCGTCGTTAGCAAACTGCCCATCCTCAGCCAATATATCGGCATCATCAACGCTACAGCAACCGAAGCGCTGGCGAATGATGGCGTGGACGTGCAAGATGTCACGCTGTTGATCTCGCTAAACGAGTCGATTGAGTTCTCGCTCCAGACCGATACAGACGGTTTTAGCTACGTTTTTGAGGCCAACCCGCCGTTGCGTGATGCGATGCGCCCGCGCTTAGAGGCACACGTCACGCTGGTCAACCAATTTATCGGGACGATGCAGCGCCAAGTTTTGGGCGGCTCATCGACCTTCAGCGCCGCTGATGACCGCCGCTTCAACTATAAGACCCCGGCGGGGTTTTATCAGGCCTCCGCCAGCACGATTGATGAGTTATTCACGTTTCGCACGTTCATTTCTGGTGAGTTGAATAAGCTGTTGCAAATCCGTATCAACGATTTGGCGTATGACTTGCAAGTCGTGATCATCACCCTCCGCATCGCGCTGTTGGTGGTCGCCTACCTCATCGTCGGGTTCTATCTGTCGGTGCGCCAGACCATCGACGACCTCGCCGACGCCACCAGCCACATGATTCAAGGCGATAAAGACTGGACATACGCGCCCGCCACCAAAGACGAATTGGCCGAGGTCGCGTTCTCGTTCAACCAGATTGCCAATGAATTGGTCGCTGCGCGTGACCAAGCGCTAGAATCGGCACGCGCCAAGAGCAGTTTCCTCGCCAACATGAGCCACGAACTCCGCACGCCATTGAACGCGATTCTGGGTTTCACCGGCATCTTGAGCAGCGGTATGGTCAAGGGCGGCGCGAAGCTGGAACAATCACAGGTTGAACTGCTGCACCGCATCGAAGGCAACGGTAAGCGGCTGCGTGACGTGATTAACGATATCCTCGACCTCGCCAAAATCGAGTCTGGGCATATCGCTATCACCGCAACCGAAGGGCGTCCGCGCTTGTTCCTTGAGGAGACAATTGGTACAGTCAAGAGCCTCGCGCTCAACAGGGGAATCGCGCTCGAACTCAGTTTTGATGTGTCCGCGCCGGAAGTAGTGATGACCGATGTCCGCAAGGTGCATCAGATTATCGTGAACCTGATTGGCAACGCCATCAAGTTCACCCCTACGGGCGGCGTGTATGTCGAGGTGAGCGGCGCGGGCAGCGCGTGGCGGATTGCGGTGCGCGATACCGGCATCGGCATCCCACAGGAAGCGCTGAAAAACATCTTCGATAAGTTCCGTCAAGTGGACGAGACCGACAGGCGCGAATATGAAGGTACGGGGCTAGGGCTGGCAATCGTCAAGAACCTTTGCGAGGCGCTACAGGGCAGCGTACACGTATCTTCAATCGCGCAAAAAGGGAGTACATTTACGGTGACACTGCCACAACGACTTGAAGTGAAGGAGGTATAGATAGCGTATGTTGACAACAAACCCCGAAGATTGGCATATTCTGCTGGTCGATGACGAACCGGACAATCTCGCAGTGCTGGAGATGGTCTTGAGCTACAGCGGCGCAACCGTGACCTGCATGAGAAGTGGTCAGGCCGCGCTCAATACGTTGCGTGAGAACAGCTTTGACCTCGCCCTCATGGACATCCGTATGCCGGTCATGTCGGGTTATGATGTGTTGAAGGCCATCCGCGAGATGCCCAACCCAGAACAAAACGATATGGTCATCATCGCCATCACCGCCCATGCGATGGCCGGAGACCGTGAGCGCATGATTGAGGCTGGATTCGATGGATATATCAGCAAGCCCGTCGAAGTCCCGACCATCATGGACACCATCCGCGAAATCGTGGAAAATCACCTTGACCAGCGCAATCCCATAGCAGGCTAACCTACTCATGAACGATGTGTTTTCGGTACTGTTGATTGATGATGATGACCATATCCAAGAGATGTTCCGTATGGTGTTTGAACACCACGGACACACCCTGCGAGTCGCGGGTGATTTGCCCAGCGCATTGGCCGCGCTGATTGATTTCCAGCCAGATGTCATCGTCTTGGACATCTTTTTGCCGCACACTGACGGCTATAAGGTGCTGAACAGCATCCGCGCCCAATACCCGACGCTGATTTGCCCGATTGTGGCGACCACGGCCTATTACACCACCGATACAGAAGGTGATGTGATGAAGCACGGCTTCGATGGCTATCTGCTCAAGCCGATTTCCCCGCAAGACATCATGCCGTATCTGGAGAAGATTGGCGGACATTGAAGGACACGCGCCATGCAGACCATATTCCTCAAATGTACCAGCGGCGGTTTACGCCTGCGTGAGAGTCCCTCGACGGGAAAAGCCATCGGGTCACTCGCGTTAGACGAGCGCGTCCAGTCATTGGAATCGGAAGACGAGACGAGGGCTAAGGTCGGCAAAATCGGCCAATGGATCAAAGTCAAACGTTTCACCGATAACTCCGAGGGATATATAGCTGCATGGTTTCTGGTGATCGTCACCTCTGCGACGGCCACCAGCACTCAGACGGTGGCGGTTGTCCCGCCCGGCACGGCATCAGCTGTCACGCCAGTCGTCGCAACCACTCCGCCCGCCGTCACACAGGTCGCGGCCATCCCCGCCGCCGCGCAACGCCTGTTCGTGCGCCCAATTGAGGATGGAATCCGCATCCGTAAGCAGCCGAAAGATGGCGAGCCTGTCGGCGCGGTGAACACCTCCAGCGTCTTGGAATCGCTTGAGACGATAGAGGCGACTCGCGCTAAAATCGGCGTCAATGGCGAGTGGTTGAAGGTTCGCCTCTTGACCGGGCTTGAGGGCTATGTCGCGGCGTGGTTCATCAAAGAGACCTCCGCGCCCAACAGCATCCTCAACGCCAAAGGCGTCAACATCGTCGGCATGAATCTCGACCAGTTCCACCCACAAGGCACGCCCGACGCAGAACGTTTTAAGGGCTTGGGCTGGGTGCGATTCGGCTATAACGTCAGCATGGGCAAGGGCAATCAGGACATCGACGCGGCGTTTAGAGCCTACGCGCCGTTGGTCGAGCGCTACGCCAAAGCCGGTTTGAAGGTGATGTTGACCTTCACCCACCAAACCTATGGCGAAGGGCGTGATGAGTTCTGGCCGTGGCCGAATATGACCGATGAGAAGTGGCGCAACCTGACCGATAAATTTACCGAAATGGTCGGGCGCATCGTCCGCCAATATGCCCCGTTGGGGACGGTGGCGTGCTGGCAAGTCTGGAATGAGCAAGACGCCCCGGTTGGCGCGGCGGCCTCCGTCCCGATGTCGCCACAAAATTACGCGCACCTGCTGGGGCGGACGATTCAGGTCATCCGCGCCGCTGACCCCAATGTGAGCATCATCACCGGCGGGCATACCGGCGGCCCCGGCCCCGGCAGCACCTACGCCACTAAGACCATCCAAGCGCTAAAGGCGGCCATGCCGGGGGTATTGCCAGACGGTATCGCTACCCACCCGTATGGGCGTGGCGCACGTCCCGGCACGCGCTATGCTAATTTTGGCGACTTGCGCGAGGAACTCAACGCTTATGCGGCGGTGTTGTCTGACCGTCCGGTTTGGATTAGCGAGTGGGGCGCGTTAGACAAAGAAGGCGACCCCGCCGGGGATGTCGCGCAGTACGCCTCTGAATTTGTCGAGTTGATTAACCGTGAATATCCCAACAAGGTCGCCGCGCTGATTTGGTATGCGTGGGCGATGGGGATGCACAACGGCTATGGGTTGGTCGGGCGTGATGACCGCCCCATCACCGGCTTCTACGAGAAATTCATCGCCTTGCGGGGGTAATCATAAACGGGCGGGGATATGACCCCGCCCCTACGAATCGCCGGTTTTGGTAGGGGCGCACCCATGTGCGCGCCCGAACTCATCGCGTAATTCCCGCACATTAGACTCCCGTCAGGAAGGTTGACCGTATCCCCTGCGCACGGTAAGGTTATCATCAGCGAAGTTATCCGCGAGGCGTGCCGTGTCGTTCCTATCCCCCCTAGCGTTCCTCGGCCTGCTGTTGGCCGTCCCCATCCTGCTCATGTATATGCTGCGGCTGCGCCGACGCGAACAGGTCATCAGCAGCACGTTTTTGTGGCAACAAGTCCTCCAAGACCAAGAGGCCAATACGCCGTGGCAACGCATCCGCCGTAATTTACTATTGCTGCTACAACTCTTGATTCTGGCGGCGCTGATTCTGGCGCTGGCGAGGCCGTTTGCGCTCGTCCCAGCCATCAGCGCGGCGCGGGTGGCGATTGTGCTGGACGCCTCAGTCAGTATGTCAGCGCTCGATGGTGACGACGGACGCAGCCGCTTTGAGGACGCGCAAATTGCCGCCCTAGACTTAATCGACACGCTCTCGCAAGACAGCGAGGTTTCGATTTTGCAGGCTGACCAAATGCCAGACATCCTCGCGAACTATACCTCAGACCGTAATATCGCCAATGCTGCCATCCGCGCCGCCCGACCTAGCGCCGGAGAAGCCGATTGGCTGGCCGCGCTGACGCTCGCCTCGGCGGGCGCAACCGGCGAATCCGATTTCACGCTGGTGGTCATCACCGACGGCGGGCTGACCAACCTCGGCGGCCTTGACCAGACCGCGCTGCCGGGGCGGGTGCGCGTCATCCCAGTGGGCAGGGCGTCTGATAATATCGCGCTGACCGCCCTCGCCACCCGTGCGCTACCGGGGGGTGCGCCGCAATTGTTCGCCCAAATCACCAACAACGGCGTCAGTGAGGCCGAGGTCATCCTCAGCCTACGCGCCGATAATAACCCCGTGCCGCTGGTCAGCGAACGCTATACCGTCCCGCCGGGGTCATCACTGCCCATCACGTCTATCGCGCCGCTGCCGGAAGGCGTCCAAGTCCTGACCGCCAGCATCACGCCGACGGTCAATTCCATCAGCGGGGATTTACTCGCGCAGGACAATACCGCATACGCCGTCATCCGCGAATCAGAAGCGCGGACGGTCTTGTTGGTCACGGATGAAAACCTGTTCCTAGAGCAAGCCCTCGCCACTTTGCCGGGGGTACGGGCGTTCAAAGCGCCGCCGGGGCGTCCGCTGCCCGCCCAAGATTTTGATTTGACGATTTTTGACCGCAACCTGCCTACCGCCCTCCCAGCCGGAGATGTGCTGTTCATCGCGCCGCCGGGGTCGGTCTCAGGGATATTCGGCATCGCGTCAGAGGATGTCGGAGCGGTTGGGCGACTCACCCCCGCAACCGGAGATGAGCGCCTGACCTTCGTTGACCTAGAGGCCGTCTCGGTCTTGAAATACCGCCCGCTGGCCGATGTCGGTTGGGCGACCCCGTTGATTACGGCAAATGATGTCCCGCTACTGGTGGCGGGTGAGCGTGACGGGCGGCGCGTGGTGATTTTCGCCTTTGCGCTCGCGGATAGCGACTTGCCATTGCAAATCGCCTTCCCAGTCTTGATGTCGAATCTATTGGATTGGTTCACGCCGCAGGGCGCACTAGAGGACACCGCTATCAGCGTCGGGCAGCCAGAAGTTATCCGCCCGCCGTTAGACGCCGACACCGTGCGCGTGACCGCCCCAGATGGCACAATCCGCGAACTCCCCATCGAATCGGGCGAGGTGTTGTATCCCGATACCGGGAAAATCGGGATTTATACCGTCGATGTGCTGCGGGCGGGTGAAGTCGTATTGTCTGAAGCGTTCGCGGTCAATTTGTTCAGCCCATCCGAAAGCGACATCACGCCGCGCCCGGCAACGCTCAACGGTCAGCCGCTGACGGTCAACACGGCGGATGAGCAAGGGCAGTTAGAGTTTTGGCCGATTCTGGCGCTGATTGCGCTGTTTATCTTGCTGATCGAATGGAATATCTATCACCGCCGCCAGACGGTCAGGCCGGTGGCTGTGCCAACCGGAAATCGCCGCCCTCAGCCCGCCGCCCGTCGGTGAAATTAGAGTAGTTCAATAAACGCTTCTATGCTCAACCCAGCTTGACGAATAATGCTACGAAGCGTCCCCTCAATCAAGTTCCCGATGGTCTGGGACAACGACTGTTCGGGCTGGTGGCGGCGCATCCCGACGTAAAATGATATGACTGCCGCGCTGACGGTCAATCATAAATCCAGTCAGTAACAGGGCTTTGACACACTCTCGGCCAGAGATAAGTGGGAGTTTATCACTCAAACAACCACCAACAATGATTCAGTATGGTCTTCGGGAATCAGATCACCGTGTGCGGAAAGCGATTCGATATATAGGCTGATGGCCTCTTTGATATTGTCAATCGCTTCATCGCGGGTATTGCCTTGACTAATGCACCCCGGCAGACTGGGACATTCCACCACCCAATACCCATCTTCACCGGGTTGCAAGATGATTCGGCGTTCCATCGCTTTATCCTCGTCTCTATCACCCTAAATGATACCGTGACACTCTGCTGCGGCTAAAGCCGTGCAGCTTCTACAGCACGCTTGCGCTTGCCCTTGCCATGAAGCGCAGGCAGCGGCGCTACGTTATGCTGTACGGATGTGTCCCATCCGGCTCGATTCAAAATATTAA
>DAOTTP010000202.1:0-21719 GCA_034437835.1 Anaerolineae bacterium
TTCCTGCCCAGATCGTGGTCAGCGAACACCACGGCATGAGCAAAATCTGCCCGTGCTGCGGCAAACAAACTCAAGCCGTTTTTCCAGTTGGCGTCGATCATAGCGTGCAATATGGTCAATATTTGCGAGCGCAAATCGCTTATTTGAGCAGTTATCAATTGATCCCGACAGCGCGCTTGTCGGAGTTATTAACCGATTTTTACGGTCAAACCATCAGTGAAGCGACCCTTTTAGAAGTCATAGCTGATCTATCACAAGCGGTTGAGCCAAGTTTGGAGGGGATTAAAGCGGGTCTGCTAGAGGCAGCGGTTTTGCACTCGGACGAGACCAGCGTGCGGGTAGATGGCAAAACCGAATGGCTGCATGTGCTGTCAAATCAGGCGTTGACCTACTACGATGTCCATGAAAAACGCGGTCAGAAAGCCACCAACAGCATCGGTTTAATCCCTGAATTTACCGGGTATTTATTGCACGATGCTTTCGCGTCGTATTTTGTCTTTGAAAAATGCCAGCATGTGCTATGTAACGCCCATATTTTGCGCGAATTGACCTTTTTATTCGAGGAACAAGCGCAAGTGTGGGCTGGGGATTTAAAAGAGTTGTTGCTAGAAATTAAACGCGCAGTTGAGCAATCTCACGCGCAAGGGCGACTGACATCTGAACAATTAGAGGGGTTTGGTCAACGTTACGCGGCGATTATAGGCGCGGGGCAACACCTCAACCAAGCTCCGATTAAACCTAAGAAACCCCAGCGCGGACGACAAAAACAATCTCCCGCCCGAAATTTACTCCAACGACTTGAGAAATATCAGGCCGCTATTCTGATGTTTATGCACGATTTTCGTGTCCCGTTCGACAATAATTTAGCCGAGCGCGACTTGAGAATGATGAAACTCAAGCAAAAAATATCGGGCGGTTTTCGGACAAAACGTGGCGCTCATCTGTTTGCGCGAGTGCGATCTTACATCTCTACCGTTCGCAAACACGGCAACAATGTCCTCGATGCCATCTCCTCCGCCTTGAGTGGCGATCCTTTCATTCCTCACCTTCGCCCCATGGCTGAGTAGTTACTGCTGGGGACAGTCGCCAACGCGGTCAGTTCATCACTGGTATAGACATCCAGCGAGACGTGATAGGTCAGAACGCGGGTCAGCAGGACGGGGTCGGCCAGCAGCGCGTCCACGACTTCTTGGGGAAGCTGTGCGAACGCCGCATTGGTCGGGGCGAACACGGTGAAGTTCAAGCTGGGGTCAAGTTCACCCGACAACACGTCCACCAAGTCGGCAGCCTGTACCAACGAAACCAACGTCGAGAAATCTTCGTTACCAGCCGCGATATCAACAATCGACTGGTCTTGTGCCGACGTGACACTGACGCCCATCCCGCCAACATCACCACTAGCGATAAAACTACCATCAACTTCTTCATGGTTAAACGACCTCTCCCACTTGGGATTCATCAACTTTGGCGCACCCGACGCTAAATGTGTTTCTTTTTGGGTGACGCTCATAAGACATCTTTCTCGGGTTGGGTCAAAAACGGATGAAGCCAATATAACGTCTTACGTTACGTTAATAAATAACCCCGCATCTAAGGGGATACAGGGTTATTGTCGCGTATCTATGGGGTGGGAAGTCGCCCTAATAGGCTATTCGATGCTCATCATGAGCGAACGCGGCGGGTAAATCTCAACCGATTCCGGCTTGACGAAGGCCAATTCAGAATCGGCAGCGACGTTCAAATCGCCCGCAAGCGTGTTGATGTCTGCATAGAACAGCAGCACATCGTTGGCCTTTTCCGCCACATAAATGCCGCCGCTTTCGAGGTCAAAAATCACATCGACGGGGTTGCCCAGCTTGGTTTGGTCGCCCGCGATACGCGCCGATACTTCCGTCGCGCCATCCGCGAGGCTGGCGATGCCGATGGTGAAAATTTGGCCGTCACTGTTGACCGTCAGATCGCCGATATCGGTCAGGATGAGCAGATTGTTGTCATAGTCAATGTCCACGCCGTGCAGATTGACCGAGAGTTTGTTGCCGTCGGCGTCGCTGGGGGTAATCATGCGGGTGGGGACGGGTTCTTCCATCATCTCGCCCTCGGCCATTTCGCCTTCAGTAGCGGCCATGACCGTTTCGCTGAATAAGTCATAGGCCAGCGCCACGCCGTCCGTCCCGGCTGCGTAGAGGATGTCGTTGCCTCGGTCATACCAGATGTCCCAGACGGAGCGACCTTCGCCCAAGCCCAATGTTAAGATGGGGGCGGTGTCGCCTTCTGCGTCCAACATCCAGCCGAAAATCTTCTTCGCGCCGCTGTCAGCGACCAAGAAGATGCCCAACTCGTCAATGATGTGCAATCCTTTGGGGGTGAGTAGGCCGGTGTTTTTGCCCGCAATCAAGTGCGTCCCCATCCCGACGGCGGCTTGGTCAGCCATGCCCGATTCGACCAACCCCGCGACCACCATCACCGCCCCGGCAGTAGGCTTGTTCTCGGCATCAACGGTGTAATCCGCCGTGATATAGCCGTCGCCTTCGACGCTGAACGCCACGCTCTCAACGCTGACGATTCCCTCAAAACCGGTGCTGGTCGCCAAAATTGCGCTCAGGTCAGCTGCGATTTCTGAAACCCCGTCCGCCGTGATGACCGCGCCATTGGCTGACGCCCACAGCGAGTTCATCATCATGTCGTCCATCGCTTCATCTTGGGCAATAGAAACCATACCCAACATCAGCATCGCCCCCATGAGGGTTAAAACAACTGTCAACTTACGCATAGTAGGTTCTCCGAAGATATTTTTTACGTCTCACAAAGTGTACTGTCATCTCGATTTGTTCGGATGAAAAATCGCCATAATCGGCTGAATTGGATGCGCTCATGATGTTGACTCGCTGTGTTTGTAACTCTTTCTAGGGGCGGGGGTTATAATCATTAGAGAAAAATAGACATTTGTTGATGTGCTGATGAGGTGTAATCCGATGCCACTGCCGAGGTCTGCCCATGATTGATACCCATATCGCGGGGCTTACTGATTGGCCGACGGTGCGCCGATTGGTCGAGCAGTCGGTCACATTGGAAAACGAGTCGGCCTTCACCGCAGACATCCAGACCACCAGCGGCGGCCTATTGGGGGGGATTATCTTGCCCTCACGCGGCTTGTGTACCGTGATTACGCGCAACGACCCGCATCATTCGGTCACGGGGCAGCTTAAACTCCGAGTCGATGATACCAACGCCCATTTGACCTATCTCGCGCCGTCGCCCATCCCCGATTCCGACGATACGCCGTGGCTGCACGCGCTGGATGCGCTGGCGCGTGAGGCCGGTAAGCTACGCGCCCATGCGCTCATCGCTGAAGTGGAAGAAGATTCGATACTGTTCAGCACATTACGGACGGCGGGCTACGCGGTCTATGCGCGCCAACAGGTCTGGGTACGGCAAGGTTTGGCGACCAATATGCCCTCTCGCTTCAAATTGCGTGAGGAAGCCCAAACCGATGTCGGGGATGTGTATGCCCTCATGAATGCGACCATCCCTAAGATGGTGCAAGCCATCGCCATGCCGCCGGGGGATATGCCCCGCTTGATTTACCGTGAAGGTGAGCGGATTCTGGCGTATGTCGCCTATTCGCTGGGGAAACGCGGCGTATATGTGATTCCGTATCTTCACCCAGACATCCTACCAGACGCCGCAGCGGTGATTGACGCCGCCCTCCAGATGATTGCGCCCAGCAGTAAACTCCCGATTAGCGTCGTCGTCCGCCGCTACCAAGATTGGCTATCTCATGCGATGGAGCGATTGGGCTTCCTGTGCGGGGCGGAACAGGCCGTGATGGTCAAGCACATCACCGCCGGGATGCGCCCCGTTGGGTTTGAATCGCTACATCAGCGCCTAGAAGCGGTGCAAGCCAAACCCCATACACAGACCTACGGCACGACGGCTGGCGTGCGTTAATTCTGGGTAAACCTTTGACCATTGTCCCCCATCCGTAGGGGTTTTCAAACTAGAACCCGTGCTATACTTTTGTTACGGAGGCCGACCCCGATATGCCGCCGCTGCGTTGGCACTGGGCGTAAAAGCTCATCTTACCGGAGTGCAACCCAACTAACCTTATGGAACGACGTATCACAGACAACATACAAGAACTAAAGCGAGTGCTGCCAGATGAAATTAACCAAGCACTCGATACCCTCGGTCAAACAGATAACCTGCTCGAAATTGTCCTAGACTTGGGGCGGCTACCTGCCGCCCGCTTCACAGACCGCGAAGTGACGCTCACCGAGCGCGAAGTGACCCACGAAGACCTTGAGCAGATTGTCGAAAATATCGGTCAATTCGATACCGACAATCGTGCCGGCATGGAGCGCACGCTCCACCGCATCTCCGCCATCCGTAACCGCCGTGGTCAAGTGGTTGGTTTGACTTGCCGTGTCGGCCGGGCGGTGTTTGGGACGATTGACATCATCCAAGACCTGATTGTTAGCGGTCAGAGCGTCTTGATGATGGGCCCCCCGGGGGTAGGAAAAACCACGATGTTGCGCGAGGCCGCCCGCGTGCTGGCAGACAGCAAGCGCGTGGTCATCGTAGACACATCCAATGAAATCGGCGGAGACGGCGATGTGCCGCATCCTGCCGTCGGACGCGCACGCCGGATGCAAGTCAGCCGCCCCGAACGTCAGCACGAGGTCATGATTGAAGCGGTTGAAAATCACAACCCAGAAGTCATCGTGATTGACGAAATCGGGCGCGAACTAGAAGCCATGGCGGCACGTACTATCGCCGAGCGTGGCGTGCAACTCATCGCCACCGCGCACGGCAATGCGCTGGAAAACCTGATGCTCAACCCTACGCTGTCCGACCTTGTGGGCGGCATTGGGTCGGTCACGCTATCGGATGATGAGGCGCGTCGGCGCGGCACACAAAAGACCGTGCTAGAACGCCGCGCCCCCCCAACCTTCGATATGCTGGTCGAGATTCAATCCCGTGACCGGATGATCGTCATCCCCGATGTCGCGGCTGCGGTAGACGGGATGCTGCGCGGGCGTCCGTTGCCGGTTGAACTGCGCTACCGCGATGCTAACGGTCAAACCCACCTTGAAGTCATCCAGCCAGAGGTCAAGGTCAACAGCAGCAACGATCAAGGCTTCAGCCGTAACGCGGCGGGGCGGATGGATCGCTATGAAGCGGACGAGGAACGGCCTGAGCGCCGCGAACGTCGCGGTGGTAAGGGGCGTGAAGGTCGCAATGGCAATGGGATGGGCGGGCGTGGGGCTGACCGCGAGGTCATGCCGCCGTCTAAGCCTGCGCTACCATTGGCCTCGGCTTCTGCCCTACCGACCATCACCGTGTCTGCGTTGGCATTGCCCGCGCCGACCGGGAATGGTAAACATGCAGAATCGCCTGAACGTCAACCGCTGAAAGTCCATGCCTATGGTGTGGCGCGTAACCGCCTGATTCAAGCGGCCAAGCGTCTGCATGTGCCGTTGGATGTGGTTGAAGATGCGGGTTACGCCGACGCGGTGATGACTCTCAAGAATCTGTATCGCCGTCGTCCCAAGCTGATTGTGGACGCCGAACGGCGCGGTATGCCCATCTATGTGCTGCGGGCTAACACCGTCAGCCAGATGGAAGATTTCCTGATTGACCTGTTTCACCTAGAGGTGACAGCATCTGACCCTTTTGGGGAGGCTCTGCAAGAGGTTGAGGACGCCATTGCCAAAGTTCGGGCCGGCACGGTGTTCGTAGACCTTCTCCCGCAGAGCGCCACCATCCGCCGTCGTCAGCATCAGGCCGCACGCCAGTCGCAAATCGAGTCGAGCAGTTTTGGGGAAGAACCCAATCGCTTCGTCCGCCTCTCGCGGGAGTAAGCAACGTAGCCCCCTCACAAAATCGTTGTGAGGGGGCATTTTATTACAATTATTGGTCATTAAATAGTATTGTTGGCTCATGTTCAGATTATGTGAAACGATTGTGACTGTAGGGACGCCCTTCTGGGCGTCCGCCTGTTCCGAAAACGGACTCAACCCTGAATCTGGTTTAATGGTTAAGCAGATTCCCCTCTCCATGAGGGAGAGGGGTTAGGGGTGAGGGCTTTGCCCTAATTAATCGTCGTGTTTTTGAACAGTTTAGAGAAAATCTGCCCAAATGTGCTGTCGTTCAGATATTTGATATTCTCGCCGCTAAACGATTTTGGCGTCATCTTAAAATGATTGACCAGCGCGTTATCCTTGACGATATTGGGGACGGACAGCAATTCCAGCAAACTACTCGTGACCGGAGTCCCCGGCAAGACGCGCTCCATCACCCACACGGCGGGGCGCAGTACCCCAACCGGCGTGGGGACAAACACTTTTGGCCCACCGACCACGCCATGAATCCGATGCTCAATCTCACCGAGGTTCAGCACCTCTGGGCCGCCCAAGACCAATTCCTTGCCGATGGTCGTGTCGTCGTCAACGCACCGCACCGTCGCCTCAGCCACGTCAAACCCGCTGACCGGCTGAAACTCCGCCTTGCCGCCGCCAATCAGAGGGAACACCAGCGGCGTAATTTTCATCAGCCGCGCAATGCTGTTGAAAAACTCATCTTGCGGCCCAAAAATCGCTGAGGGGCGCAGCGCCGTCCAATTTTTGGCGTGGTCGCGCACGTACTCTTGAGCGCGGCCTTTGCTCTTGAGGAAGCGATACGGCAGACTGCTGTCCGCCCCGTTTTGGCTCATATTGATGAAGCGCTCGACTCCTGCTTCGTTGGCCGCGTCCACGACGTTGACCGTTCCCTGATAGTTCACGTCCTCATAAGTCGCGCCGCCTTTTTCGATGGCGATGGCGACCAAATGAATCACCGTCGTGACCCCTTGCATCAGCGGCGTGAGGCTGGCACGATCCGTCACATCGCCTTTGATGACTTCAATTTTGTCGGCCAACGCGCCGAGTCGGATGCGGGTTTTTTCCTCATCACGCACCATCGCCCGGACGGTTTTACCCTTTGCGACCAATCCCTTGACGATTAAATTCCCCAAATAACCGTTCGCGCCGGTCACTAAAATAGTCATGTTTAGTCATCCCCCTAGAGTCTCACCCACCGAAATATCCGTTAACGTTAAGGCGTCTGCCCCGTTGACTCGCAAACGTGCCGAACCATTATCAGGAGTATAAAGCGCCACGATGAGGCTGTACTGAGCCGCTGGTAAATTATGAGGAATCAACAGCGCGTGACGGTCAACATAAATTTGACCGGGAATCCATGTTCGGGTGGGGTACATGCCACTCACCGGCTGGCTGTCGTGTTGCGTGATGAGCGTCCCGTCGGCGGCCAAAATCTGCACCGTGACCACGCCGGTAAATGGGATGGGCGCATCGGTTGACCAACTTAAATCTAAGGTGAGGACTCCGCCCGGCGCGAAGTCGGTGGCGTTGACTTGATAGCTGTGCAAGGTGATTCCACCGCCCTCGAACGGGAAATCCACTTCGACAGGTTGGGTGGGCAACGGGTCTTTGGGCGCGATATAGCGGGCGAGGCGGACGTTGCCAAACCAGATGTCATCGACCTGATAAGCATGACCCGCCAGCGCACTCTCGACAATGCGCTCTGGGTCGCGTTCATCCATGCCCCAGAATACGCCGTAAATGCGCTCATGTCGGTCAATAATCTCCATGACCTGATGTTCAGTGGCGTCGCGTTCGGGCGTCAACCCGACTGGCAGCGGGTAGGTTGTGTAATCAACGCCCAAACGCATCAGGTTATAGTCGAATACCTCTTGTTGTCCCCCACCATTCAAGATAATCGCCGGATTCACGCCGCCGTCTGCGATGATGGCCTGAACGATTCCTCGGTAATCATCACGCTGAAATTCTGGCGCGGTATACAGCGCGTTGAGTCCGCCCCATCCGCCCAACAGAATCGCAGCCGTGGCCGCCATCGCTGCAAATTTGGGCGCGAGTTTTGCGGCGGGCGAGTCGCGTTTGATTTTCAGATGCCACATCGCCCAGCCGCCGCGCCCAATCCACAGCGCCATCCCGATTTGCGCGGGCAATAGAAATTTGAGGTTGGCGGGGCGAAATAATCCGAGCGCGAGGAATCCGCCGACGGTCAAAATCACCCACAGCGGCGGAATTATCAGCGCCCACAACGCCCGCCGATCTGCGCGGCGTTTTCCGTTGGTGGGCATGAGTCCCATCACGAGCAAGAGTGCGGCGGCGATAGAGATTCCGGTGACGGTATACGTGTTGCCAGTGATGAGGTATCCGAGCGCGACGGGAATCGCGTCGGCGGCGGGGATGGGGTCTCCGGTACTGCCCCATGACGTGACTTGGGTTAATGCCGTCGGCAACCACGGCAAAAACAGCACGAACGCAAGCCCATACGCAACCGTCAACCGAATCAACAAGGTTAATCCCGTAGGGACGCCATTCTTGGCGTCCGCTTTCGTCGCGCCGGTTGTCGTCGCGCCGGTTGTGATTGTAGGGACGTCATTCTTGGCGTCCGCGTTCGTCGCGCCGGTTGTCGTCGCGCCGGTTGTGATTGTAGGGACGCCATTCTTGGCGTCCGCGTTCGTCGCGCCGGTTGTGGTCGCGCCGGTTGTGATTGTAGGGACGCCATTCTTGGCGTCCGCTTTTGATTTAGAGTCGGGCGCGGATTCAGATGAGGACGCCCCATGCGGCATCCCTACAGGAAGGAATATCAGATAACCCAATCCGATGACGGCGTGTAGCGCGAGGACGCCGACATAGGCGTAATTGGTGTAGAGCCCGGCGGCGGTGGTCAAGGCGAGAATAATAACCCACCGAGGTTGTATGGATGCCCATAATAGTTGTGGGGAGACCTTTGATGAGTGGTGGGATTCCGAAGGTAACTGTAGGGACGCCCCATGGGGCGTCCGCTGATGTTGAGTCACCACCACCACTAGCGCCCATGTCGAGGCCGCGCCCCATAGCGCCAGCAGCGCGTACATCCGCGCTTCTTGCGCGTAGGTGATGCTAAAGGTATTGACCGCCACCGCCGCCAGCGTAATTAACCCTGCCGTGCAGCCGAATAAGCGCCGCGCCAATGCGAACGCGCAGGCCGCGCTCAAGACCGAGGCGAATACCGATAATGACCGTAGGGCAAATTCGCTCTCACCAGTTACGACTCGCCATCCGGCCAACAGCCAATAATATCCCGGCGGATGGATGTCTGCGGCGGCGTTGATGGCGATGTCTGCGGGGGAACGTAACGACTGCCCATAACTGTTGCCCTCATCGTTCCAGAACGATTGAGAGTCTAGCGCGTGAAACCGCAGACCCGCAGCCAACATCAGCAAAACCACCGCAATCGGGAGGATATATTTTGTCATGGGGTTAATCAATCGGTATAGAAAAAGGGGTGAAGTTCTTCCTCAGTGACAAATCGGCGCGCATCCCGATAGATACTCATCAGCGTACCAACTTTTATCTCCGTGCTGCCGTGACCTGCCACCGAAATACGCTGTACTTGCCCGTCAACAATCCGTTGCAGTCGTATATGGCTGCCGCGTTGACTGTAGATCTCAAATCCAAAACGTCGCAGAATACGGATAACTTCTTGCACATCAAGCCGACGCAACCTAGGCATACGCCTCGGTCACTTCAATATTGACTTCGATACGCGGAAATTCCGGCAAATTATCGCCTTCAAAATACAATTCGACGGCCTCGCGTAGATTTTTGAGCGCGTCTTCCAATGTTTCACCATCCGTGGTTAGGGCGATTTCGTCCCCGCTGACCACGTAATAGATGCCATCTTCGTCATCATGGCGTTGGATGTAAAAATGTAAGGTTTGCATCGTCGAGTCCTCACTGATTTTCATTCATTATATCGGGGATAGTCACCCGCCCAATCAAGGCGAGATTATGGGTCGTATCAGCGGCGGCGGCGGGCAGACGGGTGAAATTCTCATCCAAATAATACCACCCCGTCGCAATCTGATACTCCCCCGCTGGCAAATCGACTGGCAGAGGCAGCAGGTGATGGGTGATAAGGCTCGTCCCCACAATCCATGCCCGCGATGGATAAATCTGCGAAGGGTCGTCAAATTGGGTGATGAATGTCCCAGTCGCATCGAATAGCTGCACCGTGGCGGCAATATCCGGCGGCGCATCCCCAATCACCGACCAACCCAGCGCAATCGCCAAATACCCATCAGCCACCATGGCCTCGCCAATATCATAGCTGTGTAACCGCACCACATCGCCAAAGGTCGCGGAAGCCGGGGTAATCTGATGCACTTGCTGATAATCGGGGTCGATATAGGTTGCGCCGTCCAACGTCAGGACTTGCGCGGTTTGACCATCTGGCAAAGTTAACACCAAATTGGGCGATTCCGGCGCGTCGAATAGCGCAATTTGCAATTGAATCAGGTGCGCCATCACATTCTGACTGGCGGTTTCCAGCGGGATGGTCACGACGGCGCGGTACATCTGCCTCGGCGTGAGCATCTCTCCGGCGGCCATGCCCGGATAGAGCGTGACGCCGCCCAAACGAGTCGAACCTTCGGTCAGCGACAGGGCGAATACCATAGGCTTAGGCGTGTCCGACGTGAAATAGAGCGCGGCGCGGGCGCTTCCATCCGGCGAGACGCTTTTATCCAGCATCTCATAGCCGTCAAGCCGAAAATCCCCAGCGGTGATATTCAGCGGCACAGCAGACTCCGGCAGCGCGGCGGATTGTGTGATGGGCGGATAGGCGGGCGCGGTCAGCGTATAGGGCATCAGCGCGGCGGTGAGCGTCAGTGGCAAAATCAGCAACGGGGCGAATCGGCGAATCAGGCCGTGCCATCCGATCACCAACAGCGTGATGAACCCGACCAAACCCGGGAATAGCAGCCGCCCATAGCTGATGTCCACATCTTTTGTGCCGACCAAAAGCATCAGAATCGGCAAAATCGCGCACAATCCTAATATAAGCGCCGTCTGTAGGGACAGGATCCATCCTGTCCGCACTGTCACGCCCCGCCGAATCACCATCACCCAGCCCGCCACCGACGCCGCCACCAACGCCAGCGTCGCGCCATAAAAACCGGTTTGCGCCCAGACTGGCGCGTGTAGATGACCGACCATCAACCAAAACGAGTTATAAATTCGCGCAAATTCCCCCCATCCGCCGGATTCGCCCGCCGTGCCGAGTTGCCGCCCCCACAGCCCCGCCGTCGCCGCCGTCGCCAAAAAGTCGCCATAAAGCGTCAGGTTGCGGAGATACCACCATCCGGCCAGAATCGCGGTCATGAGTCCCGCCGTCAAAAAAATGATGATGGCCGCCCGACGGGCGATTTTTGCGCTACGGACGCCCACTATCAGCGCGACCAATACCAGCCCGAACAGCGCCAAGCCGGTGATTTTGGTCAACGCGGCGGCGGCCAAAATCAACCCGATGAGAGGAGCATCATAGCGCCGGAGTCCATATCTGACCGTGCGCAGACTCCACCACATCCCGGCGGTGCTGAGGAAAATAATCAGGGTGTCGTTGGTCACGCTCCCGCTGACGACCACGAACATCGGTAGGCTGGCGGCGGCGAACATCGCGGTTAGTGCGGCGGCGCGGGAATTTGTCGCCAGATACGCGGCCTGATGCAACAGGATCAACGTCCCGCAACTCAAAATCAGGCTGAACACGCGCAGAGTCCACACCGCCTGTAAGGTATCGCCGCCGGTATCAGCGGGCGGGTGCAGCCAGACGTTGGGGTTGCCTTGCGCGATTCCCCACGTAAAAATCACATCGTTAGAGACCAGATATTCTGTGATGTCCTCCCGCGTTGTGGTCGGCGCAATCAGCGCGACGCTCAGGGCGTAATATAGCGGCGGCTGGTGCGACTCAATCGACCATTGCGCCACGGTATCGCCACGTTGCGCGGCGGAGTCCAGTTCATCACGGGTTGGGATGACGGGTAACGCCCCGCTATTTGCCAATTGGTGGGCGTAGATGAAGTGGGCGGCCTCATCTGACGCCTCGAAAATAGGCAACGCGGCGGCGTGGTTCAAGACAAGCCCGACAAACAACGCGAGGATGAGGACGATGGTAGCCCTCACCCCTAACCCCTCTCCCTCAGCCCCCTCTCCCTCAGCGAGAGGGGAATCTAATTTGATTTGAGCCGACATATGTGAAATTGTGGCATCCGTATAGTTTCAGGATTTGTGAATGTAGGGACGGCATTCTTGCCGTCCGTTTTCGGAACAGGCGGACGCCCAGAAGGGCGTCCCTACAGCGTGTACGTTTCGCCCACGCTCAGTACAACCGGCGTGGCCTGAGTCTCACTGCGGACGCGCTCCGCCCATCCCGCGCCGTCTTGGGCAATCATCGGCATGGTGTTGTAGTGCATCGGGATGACTGCACGCGGCGAGAGTAATTTTATTGCCCGTAGCGAGTCGCTGGCGCCCATCGTGTAATGGTCGCCGATGGGCAGGAGTGCCGTGTCGATGCCTTCATCCCCGTACAGGCGCATATCCCCAAACAGCGCGGTGTCCCCCGCAAAATAAATTCGACGTCCGTCTGGAGCGATGATGATATAGCCGTTGGGCATCCCGCCATACGAGCCATCTGGGAGGCTGCTGCTGTGGAAGGCGATGGTGAACTTGACCTTCGCAAAGCCGAGGTCAACCGTGCCGCCCGTGTTCATCCCGATAATTTGTGTTTTATCGACGCCCTGTTTGCCGACCCAACCGGAAATCTCGACATTCGAGACGACTTTGCAGCCGGTACGAGTGGCGATGCTGGCGACATCACCCACATGGTCGCCGTGAGCGTGGCTGATGCAGATGGCGTCCGGCGATAGGTCTTCAGCATTGACTTGCGCGGCTGGGTTGCCGGTTAGGAACGGGTCGGTCAAGATGGTTTTGCCGTCCAGCGTGATTTCAAACGTCGAGTGGCCGAGCCAACGGATTGAGATAGCGGTCATGGGTGAATCTCCTTTTTTGTGAATGATTTAGGCGGATAAGGCAGTGCCTTGTCCCTACGGGTATCAACATTAGGATTTATAAACACATTCCGCACGGATTTTCTGATTTCTGCACGAATTTTCTGATTTCCGCACGAATTTTCTGATTTCCGCACGGATTTTCTGATTTCTGCACGAATTTTCTGATTTCTGCACGAATTTTCTGATTTCTGCACATATTGTTTTTCGCACGGATTATTTTTTCGTAGAGATTATTATTGTAGGGCGACTCAACGGATCGCCCCTACGAATTTTACGGTATTACGGTTTGATGACGACTTTGCCGACGCTGCCGCGCCCTTGCATGTGATCGAAGGCGGCAACGGAATCGGTCAGGGCGTAGGTCGCGCCGATGATGGGCTTGATCGTGCCATTATTCACCAATTCTAAGACGCGCCCAATCGCCTCTACCACCAAGTGCGGCGCTTTCTCGAAATATACCGCGAGGAAATAGCCGATGATGGCCTTGTTGCGCTTCAAAATCTCATTCGTCCCGATTTGCACCGGCTCACCATTGGCGATTCCCAAGACGATGATGCGGCCAAAGGTCGAGAGCGCTTCACGATAGGAGCGCAAAAAGACCTCGCCGCCCACCGATTCGATGATGAGGTCTGCGCCTTTGCCGTCGGTCAGTTTCATGACCTCGGCCACCCAATCCCCCTCGCTATAGTTGATGGCCTCGCCGCCCAAATCGCGGATGAGTTGGCATTTGGAGTCGGACGACGCCGTGCCGATGACTCGCGCACCCATCGCTTTCGCCATTTGAATCGCTAACGTGCCGACCCCGCCCGCCGCCGCGTGAATCAAGACGGTCTCACCGGCCTTGAGGTTGCCGTGTTCGTTCAAGCAGTGTAGCGCCGTGACGCCCTGCACGATGAGCGCGACGGCCATATCACTGGTCAGACCGTCTGCAAGGGGCAACAAGCCGCGATAATCCGCGCAGACGTATTCGGCCAATGCGCCTTGATTCACCGTGCCATAGACGCGCATTCCGACGGTCAGACCTGTGACTTCCGCGCCAACCAAGTCAATCACCCCGGCAAATTCACGCCCTAAGACCTGCGGGAGTTGGGTGCGTTGGAGGTATCTTCCCTCGCGAATCATGATGTCGCTATAGTTCAGGCCGATGGCCTCAACCTTGACGCGCACCTGTTTGGAGGTCGGTTCTGGGATGGGTTGGTCAATCAATTGCATGACCTCTGACCCGCCGAGTTGGTCAATCCAAATTGCTTTCATAGTCGTCATAGTGATGAGTCCTGAGTGATGAGTAAAAACAGTTTTCAGATATTGAGTGAGATATAAGGGCATGAGGATGCGGTTTTAGAAATAACGACGGGTCATAATGTAGGGACGCCCTTCTGGGCGTCCGTCCAGAAAATCTCAAAGCGGACGGCAAGAATGCCGTCCCTACACATGCCTTGTTGATTTGTGAAACTACATCCTCATGTCCCTACAGAATGTACGGGTTACTTGCGGCGTTCTTCGAGGAAGTCGATGGCGGCGTTGAGCGAACCTAAGCCCGCCAAGACATCCGCGCCGAGGTGCAGCCGCACCGCACGGCATTTGTGGGTGTCTAGCGCCTCAAAGTCGCCAGCGGCTTGGGCGGCGCACAATGTCCCAAAGCTGAATGGCATCCCGGGAATCGGCGCATCTTCGGCGTAGTCGGCAGTCAACAGGAAGAATACCCCGCTGTTGCGCCCACCCTTATGCAGTTGACCGGTGCTGTGCAGATAGCGCGGCCCATAGCCCACCGTGACCGCCCGCTTGGTGACGTGACGGATGCGGCGGCGGAGCGTATCCAGCACCGCGTCCAGTTCCGGCCTCGGATTGAGGTAGGCCAACACCGCGAAATAATCACCCGCGCCTGTGCCGGTGATATGGGCGGCCAGCAGTTCAGTCAGGTTTTCGCGGTTGAATCCATGTGACGACGACAATTCGCGCAAGATATTGACGCTATGGCGGTCTGCGTATAGTTTGACTGCGCCTTGTTCCGCGACGGGGACGGGCGAGGGCAGGCTGCCGTCTTTCTGATATTGCTCTAACAGTCGCTTGGTGATGTCTTTGGCTTCGGTCACATTCGGCTCGTCGAACGGGTTAACGGCCAACAATTTACCAGCGACGGCGGTGGCATATTCCCAACGGAAGAACTCACCGCCGAGGGCATAAATATTCGGGAGCAGGATGGTCATGCGCGGATGACCGGCCTCACGCAGTGTCCGAACACGCTCATCAATCTCAGGGTTGCCGGGGTCGCCTTCAACCTTGAGGTAGATGAACAGCCTGTCACTGGCGTAATCGTGCGGGTTGCCGACGGTTGTCCCGACCACTGGGACGATGCCAACGCCCTCTTTGCCGGTGCTTTCGGCGACCAATTGCTCAACCCACGCGCCAAAGCTGGCGATGGACGGGCTGGTGAAGATGCAGACCTTATCACGCCCACGCGCCGACATAATGCCCATTAGCACGCCCAGATATGCCCCCGGATGCTGTGCCGAAATGATGTCATGGCCGCACGCCTTTATCATCTCAAGAGCGGACGCCCATAGCGCGTCTACATCTAGGCCGAGGATGGCGGCGGGGACGAGTCCGAAATAACTCAAGGCGCTATACCGCCCGCCGATGTCCTCTGGGTTCTCGAACAGGTCGCGGAAACCCTTCTCACGGGCTTCTTTGCCTAACATTGAGCCGGGGTCGGTGATGGCGATGAATTGGTCGCCCTTGCCGCCGGTTTTCTCCCAGAAATATTGGTAGAACGCGGTGGATTCGATGGTTGAGCCGGATTTACTGGCGACGATGAATAGCGTTTTGCTCAGGTCGATGGCGCGTTCGATGTCTAACACGCGGTCAGGGTGGGTGCTGTCGAGGACGAGCAACTTGGGGTGTCCCTCGGCGCTACCAAAAGTCATGCTCAGGACTTCCGGCGCGAGACTGCTACCGCCCATCCCCAATAAGACGGCATGGCTGAACGCGCCCTTCACGGTCTGACCGAATGCCTTCACGCGGGGGATGTCGATGGTTTGCGGGACATCCAACCAGCCTAGCCGGTTGACGATTTTTGCGATGACCGGGGCGTGGTCACGCCACAGACTGCCGTCTTTGTTCCAGATGCGCCCGTTGCCAAATTCGGTATCGAACGCCTTCAGGCCGCGCTTGAAATCTTCGGCATAAATCCCCAGCGCGACGCGGGTGCTGCCTTGCGTGCCGTGGCTGAGTTCTTGGCGCTTAATCTCGATTTGCTCCATCAACGACTGGAACGACTGCGCGAACGAGTCCACGCCATCATCTTGTAGGCGCTGGGTGATATAGCTCAGGTCGATGGAGACTTCTGCCAACTGCTCGAACAGTTCATCAATCTTGTCCATGTCATCCAGAATCGACTCGCGCACCGTGCCGTGGTCGGCAAAGGCGGTCAGCGTCTCCGGCGGGACGGTGTTCACGGTGTCGCGCCCAATCAAGCCGTCCAGATACATCGTGTCTGGGTAGTTGGGGTTCTTCGTCCCAGTAGACGCCCATAGTGGGCGCTGTACCCACGCGCCGGCCTCGCGCAAGGCTTTGAAGCGTTCGCCGTAGAACATCTCCATGAAGCGGCGGTAGGCGAGTTTGGCGTTGGCGATAGCGATTTTGCCCAGCAGACGATTGTTGAGGACGACCCGCGTCTGGTCGCGCCCTTGTGCGGCCAAAACGTTGTTCTCCAACATCTTGTCCACCATCGAGTCGATTCGGCTGAGGAAGAAACTGGCGACAGAGGCGATGCTCTTGACCGATTGACCGGCTTTCATGCGCCGTTCGAGTCCGCGCATATAGGCTTCGGCGACATCCATGTAATTCGTCACCGAGAAAATCAGCGTGACGTTGACGTTGACCCCGGCGGCGATGACATCCTCAATCGCGGGGATGCCTTCTGGCGTGGCCGGAATCTTAATCATGACGTTGGGGCGTGCCAGCGACGCATACAGCCGCTTGGCCTCGGCCACCGTGCTAGCCGTGTCGTGCGCCAGCAACGGGGAGACTTCTAGGCTGACATAGCCATCGCGCCCGCTGGTTTTCTGGTAGACCGGCAAGAATAAATCGGCGGCCTGCTGAATATCCTCCAACGCCAAGCGCTCATACAGGTCTTTGGCGTCGAGGTCAAGATTGGCGAGGATGGTGCTGTCGTAATCGGTGCTGCCGCCGATGGCCTTCTGGAAAATGGTCGGGTTAGAGGTCACGCCGACCACGCCACCATTGTCGATCAGGTTTTGAAATGTGCCGTCATTGAGGAGTTTGCGACGGATGTTGTCATACCAGATGCTCTGACCGAAGGCCTGAACATCAACCGGGGGATTGGTCATAGGAGGGACTCCTTGTTGTGTTAAGGGTAATGTTGGGGTGGGCGACTCATGAGTCGCCCCTACAATCAGCCATTCATACAGCCATTCATACAGCCATTCATACAGCCATTCATTCAGCCATTCGTTCAGCCATTCGTTCAGCCATTCGTTCAGCCATTCATTCAGCCATTCGTTCAACGACCCGTTTTGCGGGTTATTGAGTGTTTTCGATGGCCTTGACCTTCAGGAAGCGGCGCTCATAGCGGTCATCGGGGTTTGGGGCGGCTTGGACGAACGCCTCGACCAATTGCTCGGCTACTGACGGCCCGACGATGCGCCCGCCGATGCACAACACGTTCATGCGGTCATGTTCGACGCCTTGTGCCGCGCTATAGGTGTCGTGGGCGATAGACGCATAAATCCCGTGGAATTTATTGGCGGCAATACACGCCCCGATGCCGCTACCGCATACGACAATGCCGCGTTCGGTCTGGCCGTTGAGGACGGCGTGAGCGACGGCTGCGGCTGCGTCGGGGTAATCAGCGCGCACTTGGTCGGATTCCACGCCGAGGTCTAAAATCTCATGACCGCGACTTGTCAGGTATTGCACCAGATAGTCTTTTAACGCGAATCCGGCGTGATCGCTTGAGAGCGCGAGTTTCATTGACGTACTCGGCCTTTCTACTCGATACATGGACATCTATACGCCTGAATTGTGGCGCATCCCGCGCCGCACGGCAAGATACGGCCTGCCTATGGACAAAAAATGCCCTCTCTCGGTTAGGAGAAAGGGCAAAAAATGCGAGGGTTTGAGAGGAAAAATAGGCCGTCAGACCTATTTATCGCCCCCGCCGAATGGCGACGTTGTGAAGCTTGCTCCCCACGCGCCATAGTCGCGGGAGGTTACGCCGTTGGCTTCGCTGCCGATATATTTTTCCAGACCATCGCCCATTGTCACGAGCAATAGGCCGCCGATTTCGAGGTCAATCGTTCCGGCGTGCGCGGCGGCGAGGCAGACCGACGAGTCATCGGTGTAGATGTCCGTCCCCCATACGCTGCCCTCAGCCCCCTGACAGATCGGGCAGTTCACCACGTACACCTCGATTTTGTCCTCAGTATAGTTGAACCCATAGGTCGATGTGCCGCATTCCAAATCGGTCACGAACACTTGTTCACCGTCCAACTCAATGGCGGCGGGCGTGCCGGTGTAGAAATCGGTCAGTTTAGTGCTGAGGACGATGCCCTCAATCGTCGCAACATCGTCTTCATCCGCGAATAGGGGCAGATAGCTGAAGGTGTAGGTCACAAACAGGTCGCTGTTCAGGGTCACGATATAGACGACCTGCGCCAAGTCGCTATCTTTCAAGTCGAGGGTGGTGCGCGGGTCATAGACTTCAATCAGGATGCCGTCTTCATCCTTCAAGGTCGTCCAGCTCTTGACCGCATCATAATCTTTGTCGCCGATGGCCTCAGCGGTGTATTTCACGATGTCGGTCTTATACACCGTCTGGTTATAGTATTGGCTGGTCTCGGTGATGGTCGCACTGAGCGTCACGCCGAAGCCTTCCGTCCCCAACGAGACATAGGTATCGACGTTTTCCGTACCATCAAATAAACTCCAATTTTCGGTGTACTCAAATTGTGCGCCGAGGCAGAACTGGACGGTTAGTTCCGGCAATTCCTTGAGTGGAATCGGGCAAGTCACAGCGGTGGCATCACCATTTTCATCAGGTTCTGCCGTAGGCTCTGCTGTCGGTTCTTCCGTCGGTGCGGGAACTGCATTTGGGTCAATGCTCACACTGCCGATGATGTCTTGTGCCACCAGTATAAATTCATCGCTGGGGGTTCCTGATTCTGCGACGACGAACGCGACCAACAGGCCGAACTCGGTATCGACGGCGACCACTGTGCCGGGGCCGAAGTTGGGGATTTCGCCCGCCATCATCGCGCCTGTGCCGTTGGCAAGTTCAATAGAGGTTGGGTCGCCCTCAAAGCCGCCCAATGCCGCCAAAGAGGTGAAGATGGTAGACGCATCAACACCTGTCGGCAGGCCAAAGGACTCTAGCGCCGTGCCGTGAAAGACGATCACGCCTTGCTTGTTTACCGGGTCAAGCACACCGGCAGCGCTGGGCATAAGTTCTTGAGACTCGAATCCTTCAGGGACGCCGATGCTCAGACCGTCAGAGGTGGTGAAGGTGGTCGGTAAAGCTTGGGCGAAGGTGGTCATGCCCAATAGGGCAATCACCAGAACGGCTACTAAACGCAGGTATTTCATCTTTGGAATGTCCTCATAGGTGTCATCACAACGAAAACCAGCGTATGATGAGTTTTAGATTTTTGCAAGGGGGATATAACAGTGATCGTTACGTCAAAATTGTCTTTTCGACCCTTTTTGGCTGATTCCTTATGGGCTTTTTGCGGCAAAACGCGCTAATCTCAAGCTATGAGCAACGATCAGAACATCTCAACCGAACGTATCCCCGCTGACCACATCGGCATGTTAATCGCCTCCATCGTCATGGCGGTGTTGGCGTGGGTTGGCCTGTATGTGTTGGTGACGACCCAGCAGCCGCGCATCGGCGGTCAATTGTGGCTATTTTTCGTCCTACTCAGTACGGCGGTGTCGTGTACGGTGCTGCCGTTCGTCCGTTATTTCAATGTGCGCCTGACTCCCGTCCAGCGTGAGCTACCTCCCAGCGGCGTGATTGTCCGGCAAAGCGTGTGGGTCGGGTTGTATGCAGCCATTTGTGCGTGGCTTCAGATTCCGCGTGTTTTGAGTTTACCGGCGGCGACCCTATTGGCTGTTGCTTTTATTGGGGTGGAGGTCTTTTTGCGTGCAAGGGAAGGTTCAAATGTCCAACGTTGATGACCCGGAACTGCGTGCAGCCCTACGGACGCTGACCTCAGTAGACCGGTTGATTCGGATGAAACCCGCGCAAGAATTGGAGCGCGTCTATGGGCGCGACTCCACCGTCAAAGCCCTGCGTTCCGCTCTCTCGGATGTGCGGATGGCGCTGATTGATGGGATGAAGCCGGATACCACCTCTCAGGCGTTGATTTTGGACGCCCGCCGACGGCTACGGATGCGCTTCACGCCCACTCTGCGCCCGGTGATTAACGCTACTGGGGTCATCGTCCACACCAATCTGGGGCGGGCGGTCTTGTCTGAGGCGGCACAGCGGGCGATGGTCGAGGCCGCGTCTCAATATGTCACGCTGGAATATGACTTGCATGAGGGGCGGCGCGGCAGTCGGCTGACTCACGCTGAAACCCTGCTCAAAGAATTGACCGGCGCAGAAGCCGCAATGGTGGTCAACAATAACGCGGCGGCTTCGATTCTGGCCTTGGCGGCGCTGGCGAGGCGTAAGAAGGTCATCGTTAGTCGGGGGCAATTGGTCGAAATCGGCGGCGGATTCCGCGTGCCAGACATCATGAAGCAGAGTGGCGCGAAATTGACCGAGGTCGGCACGACCAACCGCACCCGCGCCAGCGATTATGAGCGCGCCATCGACTCTGAAACCGCGATGTTACTGCGCGTTCACAGCGCTAACTTCAAACAAATTGGGTTTACCGAATCCACGCCTATCGAGCAGATGGCGCAAATCGCCCACACGCACCATATCTTATGCACGGATGACCTCGGCAGCGGCGCGGTGATTGATACTGCCGCGTTTGGAATCGCCCACGAGCCGACGGTGCAAGAATCCATCAATGCGGGGGTCGATTTGGTCTGGTTCAGCGGGGATAAATTGCTGGGCGGGCCGCAGTCTGGGATTCTGGTCGGGCGGGCGGAATTGATTGAACGACTCAAAAAGCACCCATTGGCACGCGCCATTCGCGCCGATAAATTATGCCTTGCGGCGCTGACGGCCACGCTAGACCATTACCATAAAGGGGAGGCCGCCTCGCACATCCCGGTCTGGCGGATGTTGAATCGCAGCCTACAAGAACTTACCCGCACGGCGGAGCGCTGGCTACTCATCCTTAAAGCCCGTGTGCCGGACTTGCACGCGGAACTCATCCCGACTCACTCGACGGTGGGCGGGGGCAGTCTGCCGGGGGAGACGGTGGTCTCGGTAGCATTGGCGGTACACGTCCACGGGCAAGGGCCGGACGCGCTTCTGATACGCTTGCGGCAAGTGGAATTTCCGATTATCGCCCGCATCCATAATGACGAGGTGGTATTCGACCCGCGTACCGTCCTAGAGCATCAGGAGCAGGCGCTGATTGACGGGATTTGCGCCGCGCTCGTCGCCTCTGATGTCTAGAATCCGGCGTATACTATGAGAACAAAGCCAAAACGGACACGTCAGTGCCGTGTCCCTACGAAAACAGGGTATTTGTAGGGACAATACCCGCGTTGTCCCCCTGATAGATGGGCAATGGTCAAAATCGGCGAAGGTATTGATGTAGGGACGCCCTTCTGGGCGTCCGCCTGTTCCGAAAACGGACGGCAAGAATGCCGTCCCTAC
>DAOTTP010000203.1:0-4735 GCA_034437835.1 Anaerolineae bacterium
CGCTTGTTCAGGTTCTTCTCGCGCAGTTCCAAGCGTTCGCGCTGCTCGTCAACTTCCTTACGACGGCGCTGGATACGCTCGTCTTCTTCGGTCATATCGCGGCGGCGGCGGGTGATGAGGGTTTCGGCCTCATCCAACAGTATCTTAGAGCGATGTTCGGCGTCCTTGAGGGTCGATTCCGAGCTAGCTCTGGCCTCTAAGGTGATTTTTTCAGCCTCGACCTTTGCCAAGTGGACAGTGCTTTGCCCCGTGGCGGTCTGGCTGCTCTCATAGTTCTTGATTCCGAAGTACCAGCCTGCGGCTGCGCCCGCTGCAAGGCCGATCATGAGTCCTATGACAACTTCCATTTGGGTTACGCGGTGC
This sequence comes from Anaerolineae bacterium, assembly GCA_034437835.1. GTDB lineage: Bacteria > Chloroflexota > Anaerolineae > Aggregatilineales > Phototrophicaceae > Flexicrinis. The sequence goes on from DAOTTP010000203.1 coordinate 364, forward strand.
TTGTGGCAATCCGCTTCCATCCTTTCTTTGGGTACTGTTCTTCTTCAGTCAAATTCATCTGTCGTATCGCTCGATGCGAAGAACCCGGGGTCATTTTCGTCTGTTTCTTCAAAGAGACGGTCAATGGCCGAACGGATGTCGTCGTAACGGAATCCACGTCGAGCCAGTGCTGTTGATAACTTTTGACGAGCCGTTTTATGGTCTATGCCGCGCATTCGCTTAAACAAGGATGCTGCGGCGCGATAAGCCCCAGACTCGTCGTCTACTTCGTCCAATGCCGTTTGGATCACCGCGTCTGGGACGCCTTTTTGCCGCAGTTCAAAACGCAGGGCAGAGATGCCCAAAGGCTTAAACTGGGTGCGGCTTTGAATCCAATAGCGTGCGAAGGCCGGATCATCCAGATAACCTAACCGAGTCAGCCGCTCTAGCGCCACGTCGATAACGCCGGGATCAAACTCTTTTCCAACCAAATTCCGGCGCACTTCAGCGATGCTGCGCGGGCGATGACCCAGAAAACGCGACGCGCTCTCCACCGCCCTCAAAACGAGGTCATCCCCCTTCAGTCGGGTGATCTCATCTTCGGTAAGGGCTTGCCCTTTATGGAGGCGCATAGCGTCTATCATGCCTAAGCTGAAGGCATATTCGCCGTCCAGATACACATTGACGCGCTCTTTATTGCGCTTTTGCACTTCTAGTGTTGTGATGACCGGCACGTTCGCATCCGCCCTGTCTTGGAGCGGTTCAAGTTTCAACGGTATTTCGTTTTACCCTGCGCGAAAATAAACAACTACGCAGTCTACTGTTAAATGTAGTCGATAACCCCTCATTTCGCAAGAATTTCACACCTGTTACCCACCCGTGGGGTAGGCGGTGAGCAAACCCTATTTGATATTGACGCGGCGGGACTATAATCGCTGACATTCAAAAACGAGGATTGTACGCTTGGCTATAAGTCTGATAAAACGTCTGGCACGTCGAAAACTCATCCGAGGGATTGTGGTTTTTCTCATCATCTGGGCGATAGTCTGTGGCGCGTTAGGCGTGATGTTGGTGGTGGCGGGCAACCAGTCGGACGCGCAGCCGTCGGATGTCATCATCGTTTTAGGCGCGGGCTTAAAACCCGATGGCAACCCCGGCGACGCGCTATATCGGCGTTCGGTGTGGGCGGTACAAGCCTATCAAGCTGGTTTAGCGCCTGCTATCCTGTGTACGGGTGGCAAGACCAGCGCCCGCCCGCGCAGTGAGGCCGAAGCCTGCCGCGAACTCATCATCAACGAGGGCGTGCCTGCTGAGGCGGTCTTTGTGGAAGACCAAAGTCGTAGCACTGAAGAAAACGCCATCAACGCCCAAGCCATCATGTCTGAACAGGGTTGGGTGACGGCGATTGTGGTCACGGATTCGTTCCACATGCTCCGCGCTGATTGGATTTTCACCAGCTATGGCATCTCGCATACCCGCTATCCCGTGCCGCGCAGCTGGGTGAGATGGAATTGGTATGGGGCGGGTGCGGCGCGTGAAATCATCGCTATGCACTGGTTTCTGGTCAAAGAAGCGCTCAATTTGCCGCAAACCGACTTCATTTTCTAAGTGATGAGTTGAAAGTGATGGGTGATGAGAAGCACCAACGATTGGCCTCATCGGTTTTTACTCAACACTCAGGAATCATCACACATCACTAGGAGTTAGATATGGCACGCGCACTCATCACTGGCGGGACGGGGTTTGTGGGGTCGCATGTGGCGCGGGCGCTGATCGAAGCCGGTCATAGCGTCCGTATCTTACACCGTAAATCTTCCAAGCTGGACGTGCTGGAAGGCGTCAAGTTCGAGTCGGCTTATGGCGACGTGTTGGAACTGGACGCATTGCGCGAGGCGTGTGCAGGCTGTGATTGGGTGTTCCATGTCGCCGCCGTCGCGGATTATTGGCGGGCGGACAAAGCCTATATGTTCGAGGTCAATGTCGAAGGTACACGGCGCGTCCTACAGGCGGCGCGGGAGTCAGGCGTCAAGCGCGTGGTATTCACCAGCAGCGCCGCCGCTATCGGTTTGACTCAGGGCGGCGTGTCTGACGAGAATAAGCCGTTTAACCTATCCCCAGCGCGTTTTCCGTATGGCTATAGCAAAGTCTTGGCGCAACAGGTGGTGGCTGAGGCGGTGGCAGCTGGTCAAGAGGTCGTGACGGTCAATCCGGTGATTGTGATGGGACCCGGCGACCTGAATCAAATTTCCGGCAGCATGGTGATTGAATCGAAGCGGAAGGGGCGGTTTGTGCCAGTCCCTCCCGGCGGGGCAGGTTATGTCGATGTGCGCGATGTCGCCCGCTGGCAGCTTCGCGCCGCTGAGGTCGGCATCTCCGGCGAGAAATATATATTGGGGACGGCCAACTTCACCCATCGTGAGTGGTTCGACCTGATTGCAGATGTGGTCGGTGTGCCGCGCCCTATCGTGCGGCTGCCGCGTTTCATCTTGCCGTTGGGGGCGGGGGTGGTCGATGGGTTGCGGCGAATCGGCGTCAATATGCCGATTGACGGCAACCAAGTCATCCTCGGCGGGATGGATGTCTACTTTAAGTATGAGAAGGCTTGGGCCGCGTTCGGCACGCCTCAAATGGCGATGGAGATGAGTCTACAAGATACCTACGCATGGTATCGCGCCCGTGGAATCGTTTGAGTAGGGGCGACTTATGAGTCACCCTTGTGGGTATCTTGCACGCATCGCCCATCATAATTGTAGGGACGAGGCACGCCTTGTCCGCCCATGAAAAATCTTGACCTAACAAAACGGGCGAAAAACCCTTGATTTTCTGAGTGGGACGGTTTATCCTTATTTCATGCCGGACAATTAGCTCAATTGGCAGAGCATCTCGTTGACGTCGAGAAGGTCGTAGGTTCGAGTCCTACATTGTCCACACCAAAAATCCGACAAATCTGTCGGATTTTTTGATTCCCCGTCACGTTCTTCGAGAAACTCCCACCGCGACTTACCTTGTCAGATAGCTCTTGCAGGTAAGCGAATGGCGGAAGCCAATTCACAGATTGTATTTTTCCCTCAGGGGTCAAGATCACCCTCTCAACGACGTTCCGCAACAGTTCTTTTTGGTCTAGATGCGGTAGCGTTCCATACAATATACCCAATTTTGCGATGATGTTGAGCGCCTCGTCCAAATCAGTATTGCAATCACCCCCAAACTGATCAAGCACTCGATCATGATGATGGGATCACCTATTGAACGCGCTAAGTCTAAGGCTCATGTTCAGACTGTGTGAAACGATTGTGACTGTAGGGACGCCCTTTTGGGCGTCCGTCGCCTATTCCGACAACGGACAGCAAGAATGCCGTCCTTACACCATTCCATTTGAACATGAGACTCTTGTTTACATACTATTCCCGTCTACTGGAGGTTTTGCTGAATTGAGCTATTATTGCGTGCTGATGACCACATCTTCCCCAACATCCACGAGGACGAATATCAAGGGAGTCTCACCGTTGATGAAGCTGACGCTCCATAGCGTGTCCCCCTGTTGTTCCACATAGGTCGTCCATTCGTCATGGCCTTCTAGGGCGGCATCTACCCCACCGGCAGTATACGCAAGGTTGATGGCCTGATCGCGGGTCTCGGCAAGCAACTCATCTTCGGCCAATTGATTGGCATCAAAAATCTCGCCAATCTCTACCTCGCCATTTTCATCGAACGTGACGTAGACCATAACATGCTCAAGCCCACGATTAAAACTGATGTCCCAACGATACTCCCAACGATTCCAATCTGGGTAAACATCCCACAGGTTAGGGACGTTATTTAGCCAGCCCAAAACCTCGGTATCGACGGCGACATACTGTTCAATCAGGGCTAACTGCGCGTCATAAACCTCGGGTGACAAGGGCTTGGGCGCGTAGGATTCGATGATTTCAAAGGTGTTTTCGTTGATATTGGCATAGCCCAGCCATTCTTCCCATGGTTCATCGTAAAATTCGACATACCAAATGCCGTCTTCGTCTGGGCCGCTGGCATTGAATTGATAATTAGGGTAATTGGGTAGCCAGTCGGCGAACATCTCGGATTCAGTGACGGCAGCGAGTAATTCATCCGATGGCGCAACTTGCTCATCATCTTGCGCGGTAGCGAACAGACTCATGCTGAACAGGGCTGTGATGAGTATGGTAATGAGGGTAAATCTCTTGAAAATTGACATGATAGGTTGCTCCGTGGAAAATTAGCGTGGCGAGACGATGTTTTGCGCCGTGTGAGTCAAACCGGGAAATACTTGGTCAATGGCGGGGTTATTCAGCCGCCGAGTCAGGACTTCTGCCAGCACATCACGGTAATCGGTGGTGATAGCGAGGTCGCCATCGTTGAGAGCTTCCGGCGCGAG
>DAOTTP010000204.1:0-9192 GCA_034437835.1 Anaerolineae bacterium
CGATTTAATGGTTGGTTGTTGGCTGCGCTCCAATTCGTCTGAACTCAGCTCACGCCGATTGAGGCATTGAAACCTGTAAAGAGCAACAACGCGCATATCAGCGTAAGGTCTGAACTCAGCTCACGCCGATTGAGGCATTGAAACTCGATGGTGGTCATTTCGTTGTCTCCTTATAGGTTGTCTGAACTCAGCTCACGCCGATTGAGGCATTGAAACGGAAATCTATCGTAAGCCGAGGCCGAAACGTTCTCTGTCTGAACTCAGCTCACGCCGATTGAGGCATTGAAACTCGTTTATCAGACCGCCCATGCTGGATACTGGATAGTCTGAACTCAGCTCACGCCGATTGAGGCATTGAAACCATATCTCGCACGGCCTACCGTAATTGAGGCGTTCGTCTGAACTCAGCTCACGCCGATTGAGGCATTGAAACCTAATCTTTAGGTCGGCAATTTTGCCGACGGCAGCGTCTGAACTCAGCTCACGCCGATTGAGGCATTGAAACGCAAAGTAGGCCTTGCGTTGCTTTTCGGATGTCCAGTCTGAACTCAGCTCACGCCGATTGAGGCATTGAAACCCATAATGTTGCAGAGTGGACTTTCCATGTCATAAGTCTGAACTCAGCTCACGCCGATTGAGGCATTGAAACAAAAACTGGGGGAGTATCCTTTACCGCGTATTTTTCGTCTGAACTCAGCTCACGCCGATTGAGGCATTGAAACACTGCGTATGCGATGGAAGCGAATTGGGATTTGGGTTTGTCTGAACTCAGCTCACGCCGATTGAGGCATTGAAACTGTTAAGCCGATGTATCGCATTTTACACATCCCAAGTCTGAACTCAGCTCACGCCATTATTATCCCGATTTTGTGGCGGTGGATTCGGACGGGACGCATCTGGTGATTGAGACCAAAGGCCGCGAAGATACCGATGTCCCGCGCAAGGACAGCGCCGCCCGCGTGTGGTGCGAGGGCGCAAGCGCGCTGACCGGTACGCCGTGGCGCTTCTTAAAAATCATGCAGAAGGATTATGAAGGCCTGATCCCCGCGACGCTGGCCGATTGCGTCGTGTATTTTGGCGGGTAAAACCATCTTGATATAACTCATTGACCATTGAGAACACCTAAGCGTCTTGTAGCAAGCGTGTGAGTTCTCGTTTGAGACGCTCTCGTTGAGCCTGATAGTTTTTTTCGTTGATTTGCTGATTTTGGTACGCAAGGTCAAGTTGGGCGATTTGTGCGACCAATTCGGCTTGGGTTATGGGTTTGGCGCGGTATTGGCGGATGAAGAGGACGGCGGCGATGATTAACGACAATCCACCCGTCACAACTAGAATGACGCCTAGGGTGGATTGAGGGGAAGATACCGATGCAGTCGCGATGGGAGTCAGGCTAAAAGAGATGGTTTCGCCAACCCCAACGGCCTCGGCTAGATAATCTTCAAACACACCACCACTAAATTGCATCGTGCCTTGTGAGACGAATTGTGCGCTCTCGACGGTGAATTGATTGGGAGGGAGCATCAATTCGATTTGGTTGGTGAGGGGATAAGCGAGTGTATAGCGAATTTCTGAACTATCTTTGGGCGGCAAAATAAAGGGGATGTGGACGAGGTGCGCGTCACCGGGCAGTACCGGTAGTGTATCAATCAAGGTCTCTGTCGCCTCATCCCATGCGTAGCGGTTGGTATCAAGATTGATGGGCATTCCCCATTGTGGCACGGGGATGTCTAGGACGTTCGGCCTGCCATCAGGGAGGGTTTGGAGGGGGAGATAGGTGCGGTCTGAACTGTTGTTAAAGCGCAAAATGCTCAGATATTCCATCCCGACATCAGAGGCGCTAATGGTAGCTTGTTGTAAAAATAGCGAAATAGACATCACGCTAGGGTCGGTTGTGGTCTCATAAACCATGACGGAGAGATTCAGGTGCGCGGTTTCAGCGGTCAAATCTGAGCCGAGCGCCATATCACTGATATACGTCACACCGCTGTACTCCACACTGACCAGATAAGCATAATCTGACTGGACGGTGATGTTTTCAAAGCTAAATGTGCCGTCGGTGGCGATTTTGGTTTGCGTGCTGACCTCTTCACCGGCCATATTGAGGGTAAACAGTGTGACCTCTACATTAGCAGGAATTTCACTATCGGCCGTGCCATTTTCGATGACGCCATTAATCACACCGGCTTCTATTGTGGATGAGGTGGTTGGTGCGGTTGGTGTGATTTGAATCGAAGTGGAGTCCGCCAAACGGTAGGCGTATTCCGCGACAGCGCGGCGTTCTTCCTCAGTGAGCGCACCTTCCCACGGCGGCATGAGTTTTTCGATACGCCCATAAGTGATGACCTCGAAATAGTCCTCAACTGTTTGGTCTGCACGGCGGTTGAGGTCGGTGAGGTCTGGGACGGCTTGAATCTGCCCGCTTGTGACCAATTCACCATCACCGCGCCCGCCTACCCCGTGACAGGACGCGCACCGTTGGCTGAAAATTGCTTCACCTTGTGCTAAGGGGTCGGTAGGCGTAATTTGCGTCGGCGCGGGTGGCAAAGTCGCCACCACTCTTGGCTCACCCGATAAGCCGGTACATGCAGAAAGGCTCAAGAGCGCAAACGCGGTAATTAATCCCCAGACGCGGGGTGTTTTTAGCGAAACAACAGGCATGATGTGGCCTTATCCTTTGGTGTTGGCAAGCGATTTCTGCTCATCAAGATACCGTTGAACGGCGGCCTCAATTTGCGATTCGACCTCTAGGGTGTGTTGGGTAGTATCGGATGTGACGGGCTTCGGCGCGATTTTATCGAGGTCGTCAATGGCGCGTAAAATTTGCACGCCGCGTCCCATCCACACTTCACGCTCGGTTTCATAGGCTTCAGTCGATAACTTACCCACCTCAAGGTCATCGCGAAGGTCACGTAAATTTGAGGTCACTTGTTGGTAATACACCAGCAAGGCGTCGCGTTGGCGTTGATAGTGAAGTTGTGCTGTGGAATGCACATTAGAACGCCAAAACGGGGCGACCAGCGCAATCACCGATAGACCCGCCAGAATAAGACAAAACAAAGCTGCTTCACGGGTCATGAGCCTTGCGCCTTTGCTAAGAGAGGGTCAATGAGGGTGGTCAGTTGCGCTTGGGTGATACCGGCATAGATGAAATGCGCGATAGTACCGTCCGGTGCGACGATAAACGTTTCTGGCACGCCGCGTATGGCATATTGCGCCGAGATGCGCGTGCCGAGGTCGGGTGCATTCAGGTAGGTGATGCCGTATTGGTCAAGAAATTCCAACGAGCGCACGCCATTATCTGCGTAAGCGATACCGAGAAATACGACCTCATCCCCTGCTTGATACTGTTCCCATGTCGCTTGGAGTTCTGGAGCTTCGTCCTTGCACGGGCCGCACCAACTCGCCCAAAAATTGATGACCACAACTTTTCCGCGTAATTCTGAGAGGGTATTGGTCTGTCCATCAAATGTGGTGAAGGTGAAATCCGGCGCTTGACCAGACGTTGGTTGTTGTTGGGTTTGGCGGGCGAGGGCGACGACGATCACAAGGCCAAACACGACGAAGGCGAACAGTAAAAACCATGAGGCCGGACTCAGGCTTTTGCGGCGAGTCGATGGCGTGGGCTGTAGAAGGATATCTAGCGTGCTGCTCATGGGTTTACCTCTGGGAATCGCGCTCAATGCGTGCGCGTAAATCGGCATCGGATGGTTCGGCGACTGGGGGAAGCGTATCTAAGATATGGCGCTGAGGGGCTCGTTTTTCTCCCCAATACCATTTGAGCAACAGGATTAGCCCAGCCGCAACCAACACAAAGGGCGTGACCAACGAAAGCGCCCGCAGTAAGGGGTCTTGAGGTGTACCGACCACCCTATCTCCAAAGCGGCGGACGAAATCAGCCTTGATTTGTTCGGACGTAAAACCAGCTTCAAGTTGCAGTTGGATTTCATAGCGCCAATCGGCACAAGCCGCTGTCCCACAGGTATCCAGCGTGATATTTTCACAGACCGGACAATACAATTCCTGCGCGATAGCGTTGACCTCATCAGCAGTCACGGTGCGCGGCGCATCGTTTTGGGCGCCGATATTCCACCCCAATCCACCGATGAAAAAGAGGAGTGCGAACAGGATGTAACGCATATTAGGCGCGCCCTTTCGCGAAGGCATTGGGGACATCGCTCACGCGGCGCGTGACAACTTCCGCCGTGACAGTGGGATAAAGGCCGATGGCCGTCCCCGCAATCAGAATCAACGCCCCCCACCATACCAAGTTAATCAGTGGGTTGATATAAACCTTGAAAGTCGCGCTAGTTTGGCTGATTTCATCCCAGTCGAGCAACAGCACATAAATATCATTTTCGAGTGTGCTATGCGCTGCGGCGATGGTCATGGTATTCATGTCTTGCTGCTGGGGGAAGAAATCGCGGCGTGGGCGTAGGGTTGCAAGGTGTTGACCGTCCCGATAGACACCAACCACCGCAATATCCATGATGCGCCCGTCTTCGGCGATTTGGCCGCCTTCAAACTGCTCATAGCGCAATGTGTAGCCGTCTAATGACAGTTCCCCACCGACGGATAAAGTGGCTTGTGTCTCACGCTGATAGGCGGTGCTGCCGATGATGCCAATCCCAATCACTGCTACGCCGACATGAATCAAATAGCCCCCATAGCGGCGCGGATTACGACGGGTAAGCGCGATGAGCGCGGCAACTGGATTTTCTTTAAGGTGCGTTTGACGAGCGCGGACAGCGCGATACGTCTCATACACGGCCACCCATCCGGCTAAGGCAACCAGACCATATCCAATCAGCGTGGGCGCTTTGGTATGCCCCATCAAAATGAAGCCGAACAGTGTTAAGAGGGTTAAGGTTGATGGGATGAGCAAACCAGTCCCCATCCGACGTAATGCACTTGCGCCCCATCCAGATAGGGGAGCAATCCCCATCAAGATGAATAGCGCAAGGAATAGCGGGCTGGTCACGCCGAGGAAATATTCCGCGCCGAGCGTGATTTTGGTATCGAAAAACAATTCTGAGGTGATCGGAGCGCCAAAACTCCCCCAGAAAATGGCGATGAACAGCGCCAAAAACACGAAGTTGTTGAGTAGGAATAACCCCTCACGACTCAAAAAGCTTGTCATGGGGTGGTCGTCACGCAATCCACCCGCAGCACGCCGCCAGATAATCAAGCCGATGAGGGTGAGGGTGACGCTGAACCAGAGCGCGAACATCGGGAAACCGATGTCGCTACGGGCGAAACTGTGGACGCTTTCGACTAAGCCGCTACGAGTGGCAAATGTGCCGAAAATCACGGCGGAAAACGTGGCGACCATCAACGCCATGTTCCATGTTTTGAACATGCCGCGTTTTTCTTGAATCATAATACTGTGCAGATAGGCCGTGCCAATGAGCCACGGTAAAAAGGCCGCGTTTTCGACTGGATCCCATCCCCAATACCCACCCCATCCCAACACGTCATACGCCCAGCGCCCGCCCAAGACCAAACCGAGACCGAGGAAAATCCATGCGGTCAATGTCCAACGGCGCGAGGCTTTAATCCATTGGATGCTGAGGTCGCCTGTTGCGAGGGCGGCAAAGGCAAACGCGCACGGGACGAGAAATCCGACAAAACCGAGATAGAGCAATGGCGGATGAATCGCCATACCGAAGTGCCGTAACAGGGGATTTAAGCCTTTGGCACTTTCGCTAAGGGCGGTCATGGCAGGGGCTACTGCTCCTGCCGGTTGAAGGGCAGCTTGTAGCACTTCTTCACCCGCTACCCAATAGCGAGCGAACGGGTTTTCGATGGCGACCAACAGCAAGGTGAAAAAGGCTGTCAATGTCAGTTGAAAGAGGATGACGTGTGGCATTAGTCGGTTGTTGGTGCGCCAATTGAGAGCGACAGACAACGCCGAGAACGCGCTCATCAGCCAGCACCAAAACAGTAATGACCCCGCCTGTGACCCCCAGAGTGCAGTCATGCGATAAAACATCGGCATATTGGGGTTACTGACTGTCCAGATATAGGCGATGTGGTAATTTTCAGTGATGAGGCCGATGAGTAATGCCCCGATTGCGATGCTTAATGCCCCAAATACAATATAGACCGCGTTACGGGCGCTGACCGTCCACGCGGGTAAGCGGCGATAATAGCCAATGGCGGAGGCGACTATTCCATACAATGCAACCGCTATCGCCAACCATGTGGCGATAAACCCGATTTCGGCCAGCATGATTAACGCTCGCTTTCAACGGCCAGTATAGCCTCGCCCGGATGCGCTTCCCCAAAACGACTAGGGCATTTGAGCAGGACGGTTTCGCCATAAAAGCGCCCGTCTTCTTGGAGTGAACCGGTCAAAATGGCTTGCGCTTCGTTACGGAGCAGGTCGGGCTTGACCTGATTTCCCATATAGACGGTCAGGCGCGGCGCATCAGGGTCTAGCACCGCCTCGTGTAGTGCTTGTGCTAAATCGGGGGTATCTAGTGGAACATGTGCGACCGTGAAACTTAGGTCGAGTGTTTGCGGGTCATAGACAATGCTCTCACCAATGACTGCGCCGGTAATCCGTACTGATTGACCGACGGGTTGTGCGCCAGACAATAAATCTTCTATGGTGATGAAATAGCGTAAACCGCCCAGTGTGCCGCTGACCAGTAAGACGACCACTGCGCCGACTAAAATCAAGCCTCCGATGGCGAACTTGAGGCGTTCCCATTTTTTGGCGTTAAATCTGGGTGTAGCTTGACCGTCTAGTGATTCTTTTGTCCAACCGATTTGTGTCATGATTCCCCTTCTTGGTTTTGCCAAATCAAAAAAAACAAAATGGCAAAAACCTCTAAAGTCAAATGTTACAGGCTTATTAGACCCGCTTTAGGTGCTTTTTGTACCCAAAACGTTATGATAATAGTAACCTTAGTGCATAAATCTGGCAAAAAATAATTTTAAGACGTTAGACTGTAATCAGGTTTATTTTCAATGAGGAGGGATAAACACGCACTCTTAATGCATATCCTATTGCTCTTGCGCGTTTTTTAGTTTGGGGGGGAACGGACAGCACCTATGCGACAACTCTCTCGGTACCGTCCCAGTTTTCTGTTTATCGTGACCGGCCTGATGTGTGTGATTGTCGGGCTTGGTCTTTTCACGTTTGTTCATGCACGGGGTGATTCTTACCTGTCGGATGATCCGAACGCCTGTAATAACTGTCACGTCATGCGTGACCAATTTCAAGCGTGGCAACACTCGTCCCACGCTCGTTTCGCTGGTTGTAACGATTGTCACGTCCCGCACGATTCAGTTGTTGGCAAATGGTTGGTGAAGGGGATTAACGGATTCAACCACAGTTTTGCGTTCACGTTCACGACCTATCCAGAGGTAATTCATATTAATGATATGAATGCAGATGTGGTGCAAAACAACTGTTTGGGGTGTCACGAGACGGCAATCAGTGAAATTGCGCCGACTCATGCTGACGCGCCCAATTGCTTGACCTGCCATGCGGGGATTGGACACCGTACCCGCAAATAAAGGAGGAAACATGAGAAGGATCATCTATGGCTTAGTCTTAGTTGGCTTAGTCTTGGTTGGGATTGGCATTGGCGCATTGTTGGCAAATGTCACTCAGCACCAAACTGAAGCCCGCCAATATCCGCTGCACATCGTGGAAATTGGCGAAGATGAGATTGATCCAGCGGTATGGGGGGCAAATTTCCCCATCCACTATGAACGTTTTATGATGACGGAGACCGACTACGGGCGTACGCTATATGGCGGTTCTGAGCCGTATAGCAAGTTAGAGCGTTTCCCAGCAATGGTACGACTGTGGGCAGGATATGCTTTCAGCAAAGACCATAACGAGGAGCGTGGTCACTTTTACGCCCAAATCGACCAAGCCAATACACAGCGCGTGAAATTGGTTGACCAGCCGGGGGCATGTATTAACTGTCACTCTGGCGAGACACCTCAACTCATCGCAGAACTGGGCTGGGAAGAATTCAACCATACGCCCTATAACGATTTGGCTGACCAACTGCATATCGCTTCAACCTGCGCGGACTGTCACGACCCAGAGACGATGGCGCTACGCTTGACTCGTCCGGGCTTGATTAATGCGCTCGAAGGCCAAGGTGTCGACTGGACACAAGCAACGCGCCAAGAAATGAGGACGTATGTGTGTGCGCAATGCCACGTCGAATATTATTTCGCGGGTGAGAATAAAATCCTAACCTTCCCGTGGGCGAACGGTATGAACATCGACCAAATTGACGAATACTATCAAGAGGTCGGGTTTACCGATTGGACACACGCCGAAACCGGCGGGCGGATGATTAAGGTACAACACCCCGAAACCGAATTGTATAGCTCTGGCTTACACGCGAGTTCTGGTGTGGCGTGCGCTGACTGTCACATGCCATACATCCGCGAGGGCGGCATCAAGGTGAGCGACCACTGGTTGCGTAGCCCGTTGACGAACGTCGGCGCGGCTTGCCAGACCTGCCATAACCTCCCAGAAGAACAACTTGAAGAGCGGATTGTAAATATCCAAAACCGCACCGCCGAGTTGTTACGCTTATCAGAAGAAGCATTGCTGGAGGCCATCGATACGATTGTTGCGGCGAAAGCGGCGGGCGCAACCGATGAAGACTTGACCGAGGCGATGACGCTACACCGTCGCGCTCAATTGCGCTGGGACTTCATCTCGTCAGAGAACAGCACAGGCTTCCACAGCCCGCAAGAATCCGCACGGGTGTTGGCGATGTCGATTGACTTTGCACACAAGGCGACTCAAAGAGCCAATGTTGTGCTGGTACGCTATACCCAACCGGAAGAAGTCGCTGCCGTACCCTAAGCCTTACGCTTGAAATCGTCACCGTTAGACCATGAGGGGGCGCAATGCGCTCCCTCACGTTTAGATGAGTGGCTCATGTTCAAATTGAGTGCTGTAGTGACGGCATTCTTGCCGTCCGTTTTTGGAATAGGCGACCGATGTCCAGAAGGGCGTCCCTATATCCATGTGCTATCGCCTCAAACGGATACCGGCGGCAACTCCCCGACCAACCGCACCGTCTCGACGCTGACCGTCGTCACGCGCCGCACCAAGTCCACGATATATTTTTCGTCGTCGGAATACTGATTCGGGTCGCTGACGATGCCGCTGCGCTTGTCGGTTTTGACCTGATATTGCTCAATCACCCA
>DAOTTP010000205.1:0-40448 GCA_034437835.1 Anaerolineae bacterium
TGACCTTCTCCGCTCGCAATCGCTTGCTCGTACAGACGGCTGGGGGTCAGATTCCAGTGGAGATTAGGCGTGTCAATGGTCAGCGGTGACAAAGTGCGGTTGGTCATATAGGTTTCCCCTCGTTTTTTCTGCACAACTCAAAAGTCTTATAGTATTGTGCTGTATGCACAATACTTAGGGAGATTTTTTGAGCTGTCGCGTTTGCGTACTGTCATTGTTGCACAAATATATGAATTTACGCAAGTGAAATTCATCACAATTTGAGAGTTTCTCATCAAAGTTGGCGAGTCCAGAGACGGTAAGCGTTTACAGCGCCAAAACCTAAATCACGCGCTTCTTCAATTTGTCGAAAATCATCATCCGAGATGAGCAGTCCAATTGTTTCGCAGTTTTCTTTACGGACGAGTCCTCGGACATCCTTGAGGCGTTCATAAGGCGGTTCGACCCACAATCCTTTATAGGTCAGCGTTTCGACGAATACCCAACAGAATGGGACGGCCAGCGCGATGAATTGGCTCGGTTCTGGCTCCGCCACCATCAACTGATGTGGTTCACTCGGCGTGTAGCCACAGACTTCAAAGCTGCGTTCTGCGCCGATGTTGCCAACCCGCACGATAGCGCGTGCGCTAGATGCCCCGGCACGCTCACCTCTTTCATTCGAGGCTGCAATCATGCGGGCGGCCAATCCATGCTCACGCGCTTCTGGCGCAACGGCCACCAAATCTACCTCCCAGCGTAATGCCCAGTCAGCGACTTGACTGTCATGGTTTATGAACCCGTCCACAAATCCGACCACTTGGTCATTCGATAGTGCGACAATACAGGTACGATTGTTGCCGGTTAGGGCTTTGGTGACACGTTCCAGCGTGGTAGGCAGGTCAGGCCAGATTCGATTGTTGAGCGCGGCAATGGCTGGGGCATCATCAGCGCTAGCGGGGCGGATGTCGAATGTCATGGAGGAAATCCTTTCAGGGATTAGGTTCAGCGTTTGGCTTGCGGTTATAATAACGGCGTTTGTGGTGAATGGGGCGTTAACGAGGTGGTCTGAGTGAATCGAGTCTTTCTATATACAACCGTTTTCGTCGGCGGGATGAGTACGTTAGCGATTGAGCTTTCGGCCTCGCGGCTGCTGGGCGCGGTGTTTGGGACGAGCAATATCATCTGGGCGAACGTCATCGGCTTGATTTTGCTGTATCTGACCGTGGGCTATTTTGTCGGCGGGCGCTGGGCTGACCGTTCTCCGTATGCGCGGACGCTCTACCTGATTTTGCTCTGGGCGGCCTTCCTGAGCGCGCTCATCCCGCTGGTTGCGCGGCCTATCCTCAGCGCGGCGGCGGCGGCAGTGGTACAAGCCGAGGCGGGCGTGGCGTTGGGGTCATTTGTGGCGACGCTTGCGCTGTTCGCAATCCCCATCACACTTCTAGGGACGGTTTCGCCGTTTGCGATTAAGCTGGGCGTGCAACGGGTCGAGGACGCGGGGCGCATCAGCGGGGCGATTTATGCCATCAGCACCATGGGCAGCCTGTTGGGGACATTTCTGCCAACTCTCATCACCTTGCCGGAATTGGGGACGACGGGGACGTTTCTCTTGTTCGCGGGGATTTTATACACCGTCGCGCTCATCGGCCTGTTCACGCAGATTGGCGGGCGGGCGCTTATCTGGTTATGGATGCCGGTTTTATTGGTGATTATCCTGATCGCGTTTCCGCGCACGCCGCTGCGAGCGGCAGAGGCCGGGGCGGTTCTGCTAGAGGAGCGCGAGACGGCTTATAACTATATTCAGGTGCAAGAGGACGCCAACGGCTACCGCCTTTTGAGCCTGAACGAGGGGCAAGGCGTCCATAGCATCTATCACCCGACGATTTTTCGCTATCAAGGGACGTGGGATTACTTCCTGAGCGCCCCATATTTCAACGCGGGCATGACGCCCGATAAGGTCGATTCGCTGTTGGTGATTGGGCTGGCGGCGGGGACGATTCCGCGCCAATATCAGCACGTTTACGGGGACATCCGCTTAGTCGGTATCGAAATTGACGAGGGGATTATCGAGGCCGGATATAAATGGTTCGGGCTGGACGCTATGCCGTCGCTTGAGGCGATTGCTGAGGACGGGCGTTTGGGGTTGAACCGATTACAAGAGACCTTCGACGTAATTGCGGTGGACGCCTATAAGCCGCCGTATATCCCGTGGCAATTGACGACGGTGGAATTTTTTAGCGAGGTGCGGGCGAAATTATCGCCGGACGGGGTGTTAGCCATCAATGTCGGGCGGACGCCATCAGACCGGCGCTTGGTCGATGCGCTGACCCATGTTTTGCAGCAAAATTTCGCCACCGTCCACGCGATTGACGTGCCGCGCTCCTTCAACACCATCCTATATGCGACGGTACAGCCGACCACGCCAGAAATGCTGGCCGATAACCTCAACACGCTTGACCCCAACGCGCAGCCGCTACTCTATGACGTGATGAGCAGCACCGTCGCGTCAATTGTGCCGCTGGGCAGTTCTGACCTGTTATTCACCGATGACCGTGCGCCGGTAGAGACGCTCATCGACTCGCTGGTGTTGAATTTCCTCTTAAGCGGGGAATTGGAGTCGATTCGCTGATGCTCAAACGATTGGCGGGAATTTTAATTGTGCTGTGCGTGCCGATATTGTTGATTCTGGGCAGCGTCCGGCTGGTGATGACGCCGTTATTCTTGCAGACCGAATACACACGACCCGGTTTTCCGCAGGATGTGTACGGCTTCACCACTCAAGACCGTCTAAATTATGGGCCAGCGGCGATTGAGTACATGCTGACCGACGCGGATATTACCCTGTTGCGTGACCTCGATTTCGGGCGGACGGGCGCGTTTTATACCGAGCGCGAACTGGAACACATGGTAGACGTGAAAAAGGTCACACAGGCCGCTTTTAGCGTTTTGACCGTGGCGCTGGCGATTTTTGCGGCGGCGCTGGTGATTCTGCGGCGGGATGGCAAAGCCCTGCGCGGGGCGCTCATGCAAGGCGCGATATTTACCCTAGCGGCGATTGTCGCGGTGGTATTTGCGGCGGTAGTGGCGTGGGATTTCTTCTTCACGCTGTTTCATCAGGTGTTTTTCAGCGAAGGGACGTGGATTTTCTTGTACAGCGATACGCTCATCCGCTTATACCCTGAGCAATTCTGGTTCGACGCCGCATTAACCATCGGAGTCCTGACTGTTGGCGGCGCTCTTGTACTTTTTGCCGGTATGGTTTGGCTAGGTCGCGGTGTTGCGCGGCGTGCTGAGACGGTATAATCGGTGGCTATGCAGTTTATACGTCGCACCGCCTCCGCTATCTCTGCCCGCGTGGACATCCGTCTATGGCTGGGTTGTTTGATATTGGGCGGCGTGGTGATGGGCTACGCCCTAGCCCGCAGTGACATCATGGGGGAAAACCGCGCCGTATTGACGGCTGTTGTCGGATTGGTCGGCGTCGTGGTCGGGGTTGTAGGCGTCAGTCGTTCGGTGGCGTCGGTCAGCCGTTTATCGGGTCGTCCCATCGGCTTAGGTGAGATGGTGCGCGAGGCGCGGCTGCAACGCGGCGTGAAAGTGGTCGCGATGGGCGGCGGGACGGGGCTACCGTCTGCATTACGCGCTTTGAAGGAACAGACCTCCAACATCACAGCGGTTGTGACGGTGGCGGATGACGGCGGAAGCTCTGGCCGTCTGCGGCGAGATTTGGGGGTGTTGCCGCCCGGCGACCTGCGAAACAACATCGCGGCGCTGGCCGATGATGAGAGCTTGATGACCAAGCTGATGCAATATCGTTTCGACAGCGGCGAGTTGGCCGGTCACGCCTTTGGGAATCTGTTCATCGCGGCGCTGTCTGGCGTCGCGGGCGGATTGACCGAGGCGCTTGGTGAAGTCGAGCGCGTTCTAAATGTGCGCGGGCGTGTTTTGCCCGCGACGCTGGACGACATCAAGCTGGTGGCCGATATAAAGTTGCCCAATGGCCGGATTTTACGGGTCGAAGGCGAGTCGAAAATCCCAGAGTTGGGCGGTACGATAGAACAGGTCGCGCTCATCCCAGAGGACGCAGCCGCGCACCCTGAGAGCGTCAAAGCGATTTTGGAGGCGCAGCTGGTGGTGATTGGCCCCGGCAGCCTGTATACCAGCATCTTGCCATCAATGATGGTCAAAGGGATTGCGGATGCGTTGCGGGCGACCAACGCTTATAAAATCTACATCTGTAATGTGGCGACCCAACCGGGGGAGACCGAAAATTACTCGGCGGCTGACCATGTGATGGCGTTGGAACGGCATATCGGGCGAGGGGTGTTTCAAGCGGTATTGGTGAATAACCACTATCCTGAGAAAAATGCTGGGCCAAATACACGTTACGTTGCCCCGCCCCCTGAGCATCACGAAATTTTCCAGCGGTATGAAGTGCGTATGACGGATTTAACGGACGACGCCCGTCCGTGGCGGCATGATGGTGAAAAATTGGCGCGTGCGATAAAAGAACTTGTGATTGTTCACAGGATTGGTGGCGGCTTCGTTTAAGCGGAGTCGTGCCGATACGCGGCAAAGGCCGCGCAGTTTTGTCGAGCTACATGAATGAGGAGAAATTCCGACTATGGCGATTCGCGTAGGTATCAACGGGTTTGGTCGTATCGGGCGTCAGGTGCTAAAAGCCCTGCGTCAGAATTTCCGTGAAGAAATCGATGTTGTGGCGTTCAATGACTTGGGCGACCTGCAAACAATGGCGCACCTGTTCCGCTACGACTCGAACTATGGCCGTTACGGCGGCACGGTTGAAGTCGTGGACGGCAACCTGATCGTCGATGGCGATGTCATCAAGGCGCTGAAGGAACGTAACCCAGAAGCCCTGCCGTGGGGCGACCTCGGCGTGGACATCGTGATTGAATCCACCGGCATCTTCACTGACCGTGAGAACGCCTCTAAGCACCTCAAGGGCGGCGCTAAGAAGGTCATCATCAGCGCTCCGGCCAAAGATGAGGACATCACGCTGTGCTTGGGCGTCAACCAAGAGAAATATGACCCGGCTATCCATCACATCGTCAGCAACGCAAGTTGCACGACCAACTGCTTGGCTCCGGCTGCGAAGGTCATCAACGATAGCTTTGGCATCGTCAAAGCCTTCATGACCACCATCCACAGTTACACCAACGACCAGCAAATCCTCGATTTGCCGCACAAAGACCTGCGCCGCGCCCGCGCCGCCGCTCTGAATATCATCCCGACCAGCACTGGCGCGGCCAAAGCCGTTTCGTTGGTCATCCCGGAACTCAAGGGCAAGTTTGACGGCATCGCCGTGCGCGTCCCGACCCCCACCGTCTCGCTGGTGGACTTTGTTGCGACGGTTGAGCGCCCCACCACCAAGGCCGACATGATTGCCGCGTTGGAAGCCGCCGCCAATGGCCCGATGAAGGGTATCCTCGGCGTGACGCACGAGCCGTTGGTCAGCATGGACTTCAAGGGCGACCCGCGTAGTTCGATCATCGACGCGCTGGCCTCGGATGCCAGCGGCAACCTCGTCAAGGTCATCACTTGGTACGACAACGAGTGGGGTTATTCGGTGCGTTGCGCCGAACTCGCCAAGTTCATGGGCGATATGCTCTAAACCCCGTTTCGTATTAATTTCTGTTGTAGGGACGCGCTTCTGCGCGTCCGTCTTGGTGAATAATGTACAGGACGGACACCCAGAAGGGTGTCCCTACACCATTTAGGTAGGAGTCCCCATGAACAAAATGACCGTGCGTGATGCACAGTTTGCCGGGAAGCGCGTCTTGGTGCGCGTGGATTTTAACGTCCCGCTGGAAGGCTCAACGGTGACGGATGATACCCGCGTCCGCGCCGCCGTCCCGACCCTCAAGTATATTCTCGACCAAAAACCGAAGGCCGTGCTGCTCCTCAGCCACCTCGGACGCCCCAAAGATGGCCCAGACCCCAAGTTCACGCTCGCACCAGTTGCGCCCGTGCTGGAACAACACCTCGGCGTCCCAGTCGCGTTTGTTGACGACTGTGTGGGTGCGAAGGTCGCAGCGGCGCTAGAAACGTTGCCGGACGGCGGCGTGTTGTTGCTGGAAAACACCCGCTTCTATAAGGGTGAAGAAAAGAACGACCCCGCGCTGGCGGTGGAAATGGCGAAATTCGGCGATATTTTCGTCAATGACGCTTTTGGTACGGCGCACCGCGCTCACGCCAGCAACGTCGGGATTAGCTCAATCCTACTCGCCGTCAGCGGTTTGCTGATGGAGAAGGAAATTGACTATCTGGCGACGGCGCTTGAATCCCCCGCCCGCCCGTTCATCGCCATTTTGGGCGGCGCGAAGGTCAGCGATAAAATCGCGGTCATTGACGCGCTGCTAGACAAATGCGATGCCCTGATTATTGGCGGCGGCATGGCGAACACGTTTTTCCTCGCTCAAGGGCGGGCGCTGGGCAAGTCGCTGGTTGAAGTCGAAGCGGTAGAGACGGCCAAAACCCTCTTGGCACGCAGCGACGGCAAACTGGTATTGCCAGTGGACGCGGTGATTGGCGACAAGTTCGCTGACGACGCCAACCAGCAAGTGGTGGACATCGAAGCGGGCGTGCCGGATGGTTGGGCGATTTATGACATCGGCCCGAAATCACAGGCATTGTTCGCGGCGAAATTGGCCGACGCTAAGACCGTGGTCTGGAATGGGCCGATGGGCGTGTTTGAGATGCCGTCGTTTTCCAAAGGTACGTTTGGCGTGGCGCAAAACTTGGCCGACATCACCGCCACTGGCGCTGTGACCATCATCGGCGGCGGCGATAGCGCGGCGGCGGCGGAACAAAGCGGCCTCGCGGATAAGATGACCCACATCTCTACTGGCGGCGGCGCAAGCCTCGAAATGTTGGAAGGTCAAACGCTCCCCGGCGTGACGGCCATCCGTGATCGCTAAGGGAGATGATTATGGCTCGTAAACCAATCCTCGCTGGAAACTGGAAGATGCACTACACGCTGCCCGAATCGATGGCGTTCATCCAAGAACTTGCCCCGGCGATTGCCGAGTATAGCGCTGTCGATTTAGTCGTCTGCCCGACCTTCATCTCATTGGCGGCTGTAGCCGCAATGCTGCAAGGCTCACCGGTCAAGGTTGGCGCGCAAGATGTTCATTGGGAAGCCAAAGGCGCGTTCACGTCCGAAATCTCAGCCGGTATGCTGGTCGGGTTGGCGGAATACGTCATCATCGGCCATAGCGAATGTCGCAAATATTTGGGCGATACCGATGAGCGCGTCAACAAGAAGGTCAAGGCGGCGCTGGCGGCTGGACTCAAGCCGATTTTCGCGGTGGGGGAGACCCAGAGCGAATATGAGGCCAAATCGACCACCGATGTCGTCACCCGTCAGGTGACGCTTGGGCTTGAGGGCGTGACCGCCGAGCAGATGGCCGGTCTGGTCATCGCATACGAGCCGGTCTGGGCGATTGGCACGGGTCTGAACGCCGACTCGCAGTATGCTAATGCCACGGTTGGCCTGATTCGCCAGACGGTGCGCGGCTTGTATGGGGATGGGGTGGCCGATGCCGTCCGCATCCAGTACGGCGGCAGCGTCAAGCCAGATAACATGGCAGAATATATGGCACAGCCGGAAATCGACGGCGCATTGGTGGGCGGCGCATCGCTGAAAGTGGCGGACTTCACCGCGCTGGTCGCGGCGGCAGCCCAAGCGAAAGGCTAACGGCTCTGGACTTACTCTCTCCGGTATTGGCGGCGGTCTGTGGGTTTTGGCTGTTGCGCCAAATGGAACGCTGGCTGCATCAGCACCTGTTTAAGGTGGGATGGTTGCTGACGAAAGACTTTCGCACGACGACGGTCTTATTTTACGTGTTGTTCCTGCCGGGGATTGTGCTGCACGAGGTCGCGTTATTTTTCGCGGCCTCGTTTTTGAATGTCCGTGCGGAGCGCGTCTTAACCTTCCCACAAGTTCAAGAGATTGCCGACCTCAAATTAAACTTTATACGCCTATCAACCAAAGGTGCGCGTTGGAAAACCGCGCTGATTGAACTCGCGCCGCCAGCGGTGGGGGTGATTGTGATTTCCGCGATTGCCAACGGCGTGTTGGACATTAGCGCCGCGCTTTCGGTCATGCGGACGGGCGACCTAAAAGACATTGGGACGGGGTTTGCATTACTGACGGCCAAGCCCGATTTTTGGATGTGGGTCTATATCTTATTCACCGTCGCCAATACCATGACGCCGCGTTTTACGGCGCAACGGGCGCTGACGCCGGTTTTGATCTTATTGGGCGTGGTGGGGTTAGGTCTAGCGGCGGCGGGTCTGCTTGACCAAGTATTAGCGCCGGTGATTGTGCCTATTGCTCAAGTGATTAATGTGCTGGCGGCGGTATTCGGGGTGACAGTCGCGCTGAATGCCGGGGCGATTTTCGTCTTGGGCGTGGTCGAGCAGACGATAGAATATCTGACCGGCAACAGCGCGGAATTTATACGCGGGCGCTTGGTGGCAAAATCTCGCGCCGAGATTCTGGCCGAGCGCCAAGCCGAGCGCGAGCGCATCACCCGCCAAAAAGAGGCGGAGAAGAAGCGCACGCCCAACGCGCTTGAAGGCGTGCCGTCCATATATCGTTTGCCGTTCCCAATCCCCGGCGCACCAGAAGGGCGTAGTGCAGCCAAAACCGCTGAACCAGTCAGCGTGACTCCACCGCCGCCCAAACCGGCGCAACCCGCTGCGCCGGTTTCAGAGTCAGCCCCTCAGATGCCACAGAAGTCAGCTACGCCATTACCCCCGCCGCATGTGCTGACGGACGCGGGCGCGTCGGTTCAAACGACGCCGAAAGAAAATACGTCCGATCAAGTTTCTCAACCTCAAACCAATACTACTCATGATAACCCTCCATTATTAGACGATGCGGACGCGACGGAAGCTTCATCCGTCGAACGCTGACGCAGCCGTGAGATGAGCGCGAAACCGAGTAAGGTTAGCGCAATCATGACCGCGAGGGCGATAAACTTGAAAAGGCTGCTGGGCAGAATCAGCGTGAGCAGCCCGAAGAAAGCACAGAACAGGTAATACGTCAGCACGATGGCACGTTGGCCGAGTCCGTGGTCGTGCAGGCGAAAATGCAGGTGTCCACGGTCTCCGGTCATCGGGTTGCGGCCTTTGCGGACGCGGTTGACGACTTGCCATGCGAAGTCGAGCAGTGGCAGACCCAAAACCATCAGGATAGTCGCCATTTTCGCGCCGCCGATGATGCTCAGACAGCCCAACCAATAGCCCAACATGACCGCGCCGCTGCCCAAGAAAATCTTGGCGGGGAAAAAGTTATAGAGTAAGTAGCCCAACGTCGTCCCCATCAAGGCGAGGGGGAGCAGGCTGACGCTGGTCTGCGCTGGGTTGAGGATGAAGGCGCTATGGATGAATAAGACCGTACTGGCGATAAATCCGACTCCGGCGGCCAGCCCGTCAAGGCCGTCCATGAAGTTGACGGTATTCATCGAAATCCCCAGCCACGCCATCGTCAGCACCACCGTGACCAGATACGGCCATGAGTCGGTTTGACCGCCGGTCAATGGATTGTTCACCATCTCGATGAAAATCTGGAAGAAAATGGCGACTCCAGCGGCGGCAATCTGCCCGACGGCCTGTTTTACCGGCGAGAGGTCGTAAATATCATCCAAAAGGCCGACGACGAAAATCAACCCACCGCCCACCAATAGACCGATTAGACGGATGACTTCTTTGGGGTCGAAACGCGGGATGGGCAGCGCTTGGATGACCAAAACTGTGATTGTGAAGCCAACGAAAATAGGCAACGCGCCGAGTTTTGAGATTTGCCCGCGATGCTTGCGGCGTCCGCCGGGGATGGCGACCACGCCGAAGCGCAACCCTAATGAAATCGCAGCCGGGGTGAGGGCGAGCGCCGCGCCGAATGCCAGCGCGAATGTGAGTGCGAATGCGATGCCTTCACTCATGGTGGGTCAGGC
The DNA here is from genome assembly GCA_034437835.1 of Anaerolineae bacterium. Taxonomy (GTDB): domain Bacteria; phylum Chloroflexota; class Anaerolineae; order Aggregatilineales; family Phototrophicaceae; genus Flexicrinis. The sequence continues at coordinate 9,960 of DAOTTP010000205.1, forward strand.
TCCGTTGGAGGCCGTGATCAGTAAAGCGGTGTACCAGATGAGCGTGAGGACGACAATGGATACGATCAGCCAAATATAAATGCGCTGGGCGCGAGTGTCGTCTGGCGGATTACCGGGGACGCCAATCATCAAGACATAGCCAGAGAAATACAGCCCCATACACATAATCATCACGACCAAACTAGGCGCAGACGATTGGCCTATCCTGACGCCGCCAACCCTGAAAAACAGTTGGTCAACCACAGGGAGCAACACCATTGCCAGCGCCAACGCCCCAAAAAATACGAGGCCAGTGCGAGCCAAGCGTGACCAACCCATCACGATGGATGGGATGCTGCGCCGGGGTTTTTTCTCTGGACGACGGGTGAGGGAGTCGGGGTTGGTCATTTTTGGGAGTCCTCTGAGGGGTTGATTTCGATTCGGTTGATGAGAAATTCTGATCCACGGATGAAGTAATCACGCATGGCGGAATAAGCCGGTTCTTCAATGCCCACATCATCTAACGCTTGCAGCATGTGGCTTAACCATAATTCTTGAGCGCGTTTGTTGATGACGAACGGGTGATGGCGCATCCGTAGCCGTGGGTGTCCACGCTGTTCGATATAGCGTTCTGGGCCGCCGAAAAATTGGGCGAGGAACAAGAATTGCCATTCTCGCCCCGGCGCGAGGTCAGGTGGGAACATCGGGCGCAGCTCTGGGTCTTGTTCGACATAATCATAAAAACGCTCTACGAGGGCGCGGAAAATGGGGTCGCCGCCAACCATCTCATATACACTACGTTCTGGGTCTACCATCTGATTCTACTTCCTAATTACATCCCTTGCCAATCTTAACGCCTAAACTTGCGCTGGACAATTGAATATACGCCGCTAGAATCCAAACGCTTGATACATGACTAGGCTCAGGAGTTTTGACATGACAATTCGTGGGCGGCGCCCAAGCATCGCGCTGCTGTTATTCATCTTGTTTGCAATACCCTTGTTGGCGCAAGACTCAACTGCTGTCAAAGTAGTTGGCTCGAACTCGGCAGGCAGCATCTTCAGCGCGGCGGTTACGGCCAGCGGCGTTGAGACGGCGCTGGAATACGATTTTAGCGGCACGCAAAGCGGAATCTCCGCCTTCTGCCAGAACCAAGCCGGAATCGTCGTCACGGGGCGGGCATTGAACGCTTCCGAGGCATCGGCTTGTACCGCCAACGCTGTGCAGTATCACGAAATCTTGTTCGGGCTAGATGGCTATGCGTTGATTGCCAGCCCGGATGTGGATTTCTTGACCTGTCTTTCATCCAGCGAACTGAACCTGCTTATCGCCCCCAGCGCGGTCTCGGAAGATACCACATGGTCGGTGATTAACGCAGCTTACCCCGCACTGCCGTTCGATTTCGTCTCGATGGAAGCGGGAACCCGCGCCTATGACTTGGTTGACGCCATCATCAACGGCGACGGCTTCCGTAGCGATACCGGCCTGACCCCGAACTATGAGGTCATCGTGACCACCGTCGCAGAGGGCAGCGGCCAATTGGGTCTGATCCCATTGGGTGCGGCGCTCAAGGCCGAGGGCGTCAAACTGCTCGAACTCAATAACGGCGAATTGGGCATTTGCGTCGCGCCAAGCGCGGCCAATGTCTTGAACCGTAGCTATACCGGTAGTGAGCGCCTGTTCGCTTATGTCAACAGCGCCCAACTTGCGGCGACGGCTGGCCTCAAAGATGCGCTGACCGCCGTCCTGTCCCCCGATAATCAGGCCGTGATTGAAACCGCTGGTGCGGTAGCGTTGGGCGACACTGCGGCGGAATCACTGGCGTTGCTCACGGACGGCACGACTGGGCGCGTCTTTAGCGTCGATGTCGATTTGTTCCAACCCGTCCCCAACACCTCTGGGGAAGTGCGCGTTGGCGGCAATGCGGCGGCCTCGGCCTTCGTTAAGGCGTCGATGGCGACCTTCACCCAGCGTAACCCCGGCGTCACCTTGACCGAGAAATACCTCGGCGCTGCGGCGGGTGCGCGTGAGTTGTGCAGTGGCAATCTGGATATCGCCATCACGACGGCGGCCTTGACCGAAGAAGAAGCGGCGGCTTGTACGGCGCTGGAAATCGTCACCGTGCCGTTTGAGTTGGGCGTGCAAAACGCGGTCTTGGTAGCCAACAGCGCGAATGATGCGTTCAGCTGCTTGACGGTTGAGCAAATCAAGCAGGTGTGGACGGCCAGCGCCGAAGCCCCGACCACTTGGGATACCGTTGGTGTCGGCTCTGACGCTACCGAAATCGTGTTGTTCGCTTTGAGCAAGGGCGACGCCGCGTTAAACCTGTTGGTCAGCAAGGCCAACGGCAACGCTTCCCCTGCGCGTGAAGATGTGAACGTCAACGCCGATGTGCTATATCTCGGCGCGGCAGTCGGCAATGTGACTGGCGGCGTGGCCGTCGTGACATTGGCGCAGGCCGAAGAACTTCTCAGCAAGGGCTATGCGGTCAAGGTCTTGGAGATTGATGGCGGCGACGGTTGTATTGCGCCGTCGGTAGATGCGCTGACGGGCGGTTCGTATCCGTTCTCACAGGCCGTCTCGTTGTTGGTCAACCAGACCTCATTGGCTGCGGACGGCGTGCAAGCCGCGCTGTGGACTCTGCTCTCGAATACCAATTACGTCAACATCAAAGCGGCGGGGTTGGTCGGTTTGAATATCGACACCTTGATCGCCAAGCGCCAAGCACTGCAAGGCCTGTTCGCGGATGCGGACTTGGTTGAGGCCGAGGCTTTTGCTGCTGAAGCGGCTGCGGCGGCCACGGCTGCTGTTGAGGCCACCGTGACGCCGGGGCAAACCATCGTCCCGACGATTGACCCGAACGCGACGTTGGTTCCCCCGACCACCGAGCCGACTGTTGAAGTCGCCACGGTTGAACCCACTGTCGAAGAAGCTACGACTGAACCGACAACAGAAGCCGCGACTGTCGAACCGACGGTTGAGGCGACCAGCACCCCATAATTGACTCGACTAAAACGCCCTCCCTGATATTCCGGGGAGGGCGTTTTTCATCCCCTAATCACGATTCTATCATCCGAATCATAACTGACATGCACCAGATAGGGCGGTGCATCGGCGGCCATCGCCAAGATTCTTGGCAAGACGATGGGCAAATCCTCAACCACATCCAACCCCGCCACAGCTTCCACCGGAATCCACTCCAACGTCCCCTCATCCGTCGTGACGGTGATGTCCCGCGAGTTCGCCTGTGCGGTGAATACATACATCACGATTCCGCTATCTGCCGCGCCCGCGTCGATGTGGTGAATCCCACACAACCGGACATCGCGTATGCCAATCCCCGATTCTTCCATCACCTCCCGCACGGCGGTTTCGCCGGGGTGTTCATCGCGTTCGACATGCCCGCCGAGTCCGTTATATTTATTGGGGAAGATGCGCCGATGCGCCCCGCGTTTCATCAAAAGCACGTCATCACCCTCAAAAACCAGCACCAATGTGCGCGGAATCACCACCCAGCGCCCTGTCGTGGCATCCGCCCCTTGTGCCTGTGCGCCCATGTGAACTATTAACCTTTCAGTAGGGTTTCAAAATCGAACTGATATTAGATTGTTACATATTGACCCCTGTGTTTTAATAATTCTTCATGATAATGATGTGAGTTTAAGTAGCCTTTGGAGGCCTGATAGTTATGCGGTTTATTCGAACTTGGGGGATGTTGACGCTGGTAGGTTTACTGGCACTGGCATTCTCACCTTTGGCCGTCAGCGAGGCGAACGCCTCTGCCAGCGGCATTGTGATTAGTCAATTCTATGGCGGCGGCGGTGCAACCACTGGTACGCCCACCTACAACCGCGACTTTATTGAACTATTTAATGCGGGGTCTTCCTCCGTCACATTTACGGGAGGGTGGTCTGTCCAGTACAGTTCCGCCGGTAGCCCAACGTGGTTGAGCAAAATCGACATCCCGGCCAGTGTAACACTCAACCCCGGCCAATATTACCTTATCATCACGGGTTCAACATCAGGTGGTGTTCTAGGTGCAACCATCCCAACCGCCTCAGATTTGGACGGCGCGTCACTTATCAATGCTTCCGCCTCTAATGGATCTATCGCCCTCGTCAGCAATACAAGCGCCTTGGCAAGTGGTTCAACTGACCCTGACATTGTGGACTTGATTGGCTACGGTAGCGGAACTTCACTTGAGAGTGAAGGCACGGCCACAGCGGTCTTAAACAATATGACGACTGCTTACCGTAACTCTAATGGCTGTACGGATACCAACAGCAATGTCGGCGACTTCACCTTGTCCACTACCACTGCGCCGCGTAATAGTTCATCGACGCTTGCGCCGTGCGCCCCTGCTGGCCCGACATTGGTGCTAACCTCGGCGGAGTCTGGTGACCCAGTTCTGAACACCAATACCGTGACCTACACCTTCAACAGCAGCAATACCGGCGGCGCGACCAGCGATGCCTTGCTGACGGTTGATTTCACTGGCTCAATCACCAGCATCACCCCCGACACTGGCTGCACGATGGCCGATGCCGACACGATGACCTGTGCGCTGGGCGCATTGACCAGCACCGTGGTTAGCAAGACCGCCATCGTTGACCCCAACACAACAGGGACGGTCACGGCTGACGGCACACTCAGCGCTACTAGCGCGACCAGTGCCATCAGCGGTCAATCGACCACCATCACCGCGCCTGCTCCGGCGGCCTTGACCCTGACGATTACGGATAGCCCCGACCCGGTTGTGGTTAACAATGTCGTCCAATATACCGCCACACTGACCAACACGGGCGATGTGACGGCAAACAACCCCAGTCTGTCCCTGACATTCAGCGGCACGGCTTATCCGAGCGCCTATAGCGCAGTCAGCGGTACGGACTTCTGCGTTAACGCAGGCATCGCTAACCCGTTGATTTGTAACCCTGACAGCCTCGCTGGTGGTCAATCACTGGTCGTCGTCCTAAGCGTCATCCCGACGATTGCCGGAAATATCACCCTTACAGGCGCGGCCTCCGCTGATGGCGGCCTGACCGCCAACGATAGCGAGACGACCACGGTTGATTTGACCGGGACGCCAGTGTTGGGTCTGACCACCACCGATTCACCCGACCCGGTAGCCATAAATAACCCCGTCACTTATACCTTCACCGCTACCAACACCGGCAACGCCGCCGCGACCAACACCGTCTTGGTGGTCGATTTCTCTGGGACGGCCTATCCCGCCGCGTTCACCGATGTGGACGAGGCCGGTTGCGTCGCCACCGATGCTGATACTTTGACTTGCACGATTGGCACGTTGGCTGATGGTAGCTCGTTCATTGCTGATGTGTTTGTCACCCCGACCATCAGCGGCACGGTGTCTTATACGGCTACTGTCACCGCCGATGGGTCACTCACCGACACCGAGGGCGGCAGCACCACCGTCAACAGCACGCCGGCTGATGTGAGCGTCAACGTCACCGAAGCGGCTGCCAGCGTCGATTCCAACCTGCTGGTGGACATCACTTTCACCGTGACCAACAATGCGGCGGCTGGCACGGCCAGCAGCGTCGTCTTGGCTGGCAATTTCACCGGCGCTGTCACCAGCTATACCTTCCAAAGCGGCGGCGCGGCTTGTACGGCAGATACCGCTACCACCTTCACTTGCACCTATGCCAGCATCGCCCCTGCTGCATCACAAGCGGTTGTCGTGCGTGTGAATCCAGAGGTCAATGTTGCGGGCGAGTCACAATTGTTGACCAGCAATGCCACGGTCAGTGCCACTGACCCTGAAACCGGCGGCAACAATACCGACAGCGAGACGACCACCGTTAACGCGGTCTGCGGCGACCTCTCGCACAAGATTTACGCCTTCCAAGAGAATGGCGCGTCGTTTGGCGCAGGCGGGACGCGGGTATTTGAAGGCGTCGTGACCGCTGACTTCCAACTTGCCAGCCCGAACGGTTTGGGCGGCTTCTATATGCAAGAAGTCACCGGCGACAGCAACCCCGCCACCTCTGACGGTATCTGGGTCGCTTTGCCCAGCACGACCTTCGATGTGGTATTCGGCGAGAAAGTCCGTCTGTCCGGCACGCCGGGTGAGACATTCGCACAGACCGGCATCACCGCGACCAGCAACCAGTTCCATTGCGGGACAGGTTTCAGCATCGCCGCCACCCCGATTACGCTCCCGATGCCGTTGGCGACTCGTGAACAGTATGAAGGCATGTCGATTACGCTGACTTCTAGCGTCGGTGGTAGCCCCTTGACTGTGAATGAGGCTTACCAACTGGAGCGTTTTGGTGAGATTCAGGTGGGCGTTGGCCGCCGTTATCAGCCGACCACCTTGTTTGAACCGGGCGCAGCCTCGATTGCCGCCGCCGCTGCCAACGCTGAGGCGTTGTTGTTGGTGGACGATGGCCGCGGCGGTACACCTCCGGCTGGGACTGTGCCGTACATCGGCGCTGACGGGTCTGTGTCATTCCGTATCGGTAGCACGACGGCCAGCATGACCGGCGTCCTCGGTTACGGATTCAGTGTTTATCGCTTGCAACCAACCGTTGCCACGACATGGATGCTTGACCCACGTCCGACCAGTGTTCCTGCCGTCGGTGGGCGTATCCAAGTCGCCAGCTTCAACGTCTTGAACTTCTTCAATGGTGACGGCGCGGGCGGCGGTTTCCCGACCTCACGCGGGGCGGTCACTTTCTCGGACTATCAGCGCCAGTTGAATAAGTTGGTCATCGCGCTGGATGGTCTGGATGCCGATGTAATCGGCTTGATGGAAATCGAAAACGACAGCGGAACCAACCAAGCGCTAGAGTCGCTCATCACCGCGCTGAACACCTATGACGACGCCAATGGCAATAACAACACATGGGCGTTCATCAATACCGGTGTCGTTGGCACGGATGTAATCAAAGTCGCCTTGATTTACGATGCCAGTGTTGTCACCCCACAAGGTGTGTTCGACATCCTGAGCAATGTTGCGCCGTTCAACGTCAATACCCGCCCACCACTGGCGCAGACCTTCCGTGAACTCGATACCGACCAGACCTTTACCGTGGTGGTTAACCACTTCAAATCGAAGGGATCATGCGGCACGGGCGCTGAGGCCGATCAAGGCGACGGTCAGGGCTGCTGGAATCCCACCCGCGTCACGGCAGCCAACACTTTGCTGGATTGGTTCGCGGGCAATATCGCGACCAACAGCTTTGATGTGGCCGACCCTGTAAATCTGATCATCATGGGCGACTTGAACAGCTACTCCATGGAAGACCCGATTGACGCACTGAAGGTCGGTGGTTTCTATGACCTGATTCGTGAAATCAACGGCGCAAGCGCCTATGGTTACGTGTTCGGCGCGGTATCTGGCTATCTGGACTACATGCTGGTTGATGATGCGCTCCGCCCGTATGTGACTGGCGTGCAAGATTGGCACATCAATTCCAGCGAACCCGTTGGGCGTGACTATAGCACGCAGTTCAGCCGCCAGCCGGAGTTCTACCAACTGAACCAGTTCCGCACCTCAGACCATGACCCCGTGATTGTCGGTCTGACGACCCCCGGCACGGATGGCCTCGTGAGCGCCCCGTCCACCGTCGCAGAAGGCAGCAGCATCACTGTCACCGTCACCGACCCGGACTGGACGCGCTCGACCATCAGCGTGACCATTACGACCCCGGCTGGCGACAGCGAAACCCTGAACTTGGCTGTGACCGGAACCCCCGGCATCTATACCGGCAGCATCTTGACCGTTGCCGATGCGGGCGCAGCGGTTGTCGGTAACGGTACGCTGGAGACCAATGCCGTCAGTGGCACGCCTGACAGCGCCACGGTCAGCTACACCGACCCGTTGGACGTTGATGGGGATACCAGCATCTTGACCGCGACGGTCAGCATCACCAATGTTGGCGGTGGCGGTGGGGGCGGTTCGATTGGTACATTGACCACTACCGCCAGCATCATCCCCGGCGGCGATCTGTTGACCGTCACCGTGGTTGACGCCGACCTGACGACCAGCGCTACCGTGGTCGCCACCACCATCAGCGGTGAAGAAGAAACCCTGACGATTACCGGTACTGCCGGAACCTACACCGTCAATCTCGATACCGCCGTCGGCATCGCTACGGCCAATAACGGCACGATTGAAGCGGTTGACGGCGAAACCATCACCTTCACCTATCAAGACGCGAACACCGGCTCTGGTACGGCCACTGTCACCGATACGACCACCGTGGTCGCGGCCAACGCGCCCGGTAGCTTCACCCTGATTGCGCCGGTTGCTGATACCGTCATCCTGACCTCGGATGCGGCTGCGACCTTCACATGGAATGAAGCGACGGACGACAACGTTTACACGCTGTATGTGTTCAAACTGTCGGACAACGTCCGCGTCGGTGAGAGCCTGCAAGTCAGCGTAGAAGCGGATGAGGCCTGCGTCGGCGGCGTTTGCTCCTACAGTGCTGCCCCCAGCGATTTCGAGACCGGCACGTATGCTTGGTCAGTGGTTGCGGACGGCACGGGTTCGGCGGATGTCGAGGCCAGCAACAACGGCATCGTGTTCGCCGTCAATACAGGCAATATCGAATTGGTCATCAACGGCGGATTTGAGATTGCCGGTTCAACGAACCTTAAGGCCGCCAACTGGAACGGCACAAAGCTGTCTGGTGACAGACGTGCTTGCACGGCTAAGGGCAACGGGAGCAATTGCGCCTTGACCTTCAAGGGCAATAACCCAGAGCGTTCGTTGTTCAAGCAAATCTTGAACTTCGCCCCGTATGCCATCACTGGCGGCGAGATTGTCACCCTCTCGGCGGACATCTACGCATCGAAGGGTGGGCCGGGGACGGTTGTCGTCCTCAACATCACCTATGTCAGCCCGACGGACGGCGTGAATGGAAACGGCAAGGATAAGTTCGTCCTCACCCCGACCTTGACCCCCAACACCTATACCACATTCTCTATCAGTGGTGTGCTGGACGGCGCAGTCCTGAAATCTGATGTGCGCGTGCTGTATCGTATGACCGCTGGCAAGTTGCGCGTCGATAATGTCAGCGTGACATTGACCGGCGATGCCAGCCCGCGTGGCGCCGCGCTACCATTCCCTGCCCAGCCAGAAGGTTTTCGCGGAAATAACTAACCTAAAGAGAACCGTTTGGGGCGACCCGCAGGGTCGCCCCTACGAGCCAAACAGGTTAGCAAAACGCGACCCCTAAACAGGTTAGGAAAACGCAACGCCTAAACAGATGAACATAACGCCCTTGCTCAACCGAGCGAGGGCGTTATGTTTTGAAATAAGGTCAGGCGTCTCGCGGGACGCCCGATATGCTGATATACTGCCGAAAGTGTTATGAGCAAGGGTTATCTTGTAAAAACCATGAGCGAACAATTGACGCCTGATGCGCCGCAAGAGACACAGGCGGTGAAGCAAAAACTGACTCTGGGCGGGCTGGGGTGGCGGGTGGGCTGTCTTGTGATTTGGCTGCCGCTGATTCTGTTGCCCATCGTGATGTTCAATCTCGCGGTCAATGGTGAGATTGTGATTCCCAATGGGGCGGGGATGCCAGAACCATCGGCGCACCCGTGGTTGAAGGCGTCGCTAATTATGGACATCGATACTCGCGGCCTGAATATCACGCGGTCATCCATCGCCAGCACGAGCGCGGACGGCTTGACCTGTGTGCAGACCGATGTGAGTTTCGCGCTATGGGCGGGGACGGGCGAAGCCGTGCGCTATTGCGATTGTTATCAAAAATCGGGTGAGGATTGGACGCTGATGTCCACCACCCCCGGCGTGTGCGGAAGCTGACCCCGCGATGGATACCGGCCAACTCATCCTGATTGGCGGCGGCTTGGCGCTGTTGTGCGGCGTGCTGTTCGTGTTGGGGACGGTGCTGCAAGCGTTGGGCGTGGTATTTGGCTTGTTCGGTTGGTTGCTTGAAATCGTGGTCAACCTGTTCAATATCGGGCCAATCCCCGGCTGCGGCTGCCTTTTGGCGCTGGGAGGGCTTGGGTTGTGCGGCCTGATTATTTATATCGTGGTCAATGTCAGCGCGACATGCAGCGGCCCGAATCCGGTTAATTTCTGTATGTTCTTTGGGGGATAACATGGGCGCGAACGGAAACCGGATACCCGCCTCGCGTGCCGAGGTCGAGGCGCTCCGCGCTGTCGCGGAGGCGGTTGGGCAAGTCGTGGTCGGCCAGCATAAGCTGGTGAATCGGCTCTTAATCGGGCTGTTGTGCGGCGGCCATGTCTTGATTGAGGGCGTGCCGGGTCTGGCGAAAACGCTGACCGTGCGGGCGCTGGCTTCTGCGCTACATTTGGGCTTCCAACGGGTGCAATTCACGCCAGATTTACTGCCGTCGGACATCATCGGCACGCAGATTTATAACCCGCGCACGGGCGAATTTACCCCGCGTATGGGGCCGGTCTTCACGAATTTGCTGCTGGCGGACGAAATCAACCGCGCCCCGGCCAAAGTCCAATCGGCTTTGCTAGAGGCGATGGAGGAGCGTCAGGTCACGTTGGGCGATGAGACGCGCCCGCTGCCCGCGCCGTTCATGGTGCTGGCGACTCAGAACCCGATTGAGCAAGAAGGCACGTATCCGTTGCCAGAGGCGCAGCTTGACCGTTTTCTACTGAAAGTGGTGGTCGGCTACCCAACCCGTGAGGAAGAACGCGCCGTCATGGACAGGATGGGCGGCGACCTTCCAGATATGCCCGCGCCGGTTTTGGACGCTGACGGGTTGGCGGCGGCGCGGACGGCGGCGCAAAATCTGTTCATGGATGACCGCCTAAAAGAGTATATTCTGTCGATTATCGGCGTCACCCGTGACCCGCTAAACACCAATTTCAAACCGCTTGCGCCGTTGATTGCGCTGGGGGCATCGCCACGGGCGACTCTGGCACTGTTGAAAACCGCTAAGGCGCACGCTTTTTTGCGCGGGTCGGCGCACGTCGCGCCAGAGGACATCCGGCAGGTCGGCGCGGATGTCTTGCGCCACCGGATCGCCTTGACCTTTGAGGCCGAAGCCGAGGGCGTCTCGGCGGATAAAATCATCGAGACCATTTTACAGCGTGTCCCCGTGCCATGAGCAGCGACATTTCGCCCGATCTGTTGCGCCGAATCACGCGGCTTGAATTGCGGACGCGGCGGCTGATTGATAGCGCCCTGATTGGCGCATATCGGACGGCCTTTAAGGGGCGCGGCGCGTTGTTTGACGGGATTCGCCCGTATGAGCCGGGCGATGATGTGCGGGCGATGGAGTGGAATGTCAGCGCACGGGCGGGCGAACCGTATATCAAGCAATTCATCGAGGAGCGCGAGTTGACCGTGATGGTGCTGGTCGATGATAGCGCCTCGATGCGATTCGGGACGCGAAGCGCGTCTAAGCGTGACCGAGCGGCGGAACTGACGGCGGCATTGGCGTTAATTGCCGTGCGCGGCGGCGATAGGGTAGGGGTGATGGTGGCGGGCGATGAGACTCGCGCTTATCTACCCCCCAGACGCGGGCGCGGCCATGTGTTGCGGGCTATCCGGCTGGTGACTGCGCCGGGGAAGTCTAAGCGGCTTGACCTCGGTGATGCGTTGCGGGCGGCCTCGCGGTTGATGCCTCAGCGCGGGGTGATGTTCGTCATCTCGGATTTCTTGGGCGACGCGGCAGATTTCGCCCGCCCGTTGGGGTTGGTCAGCAAGCGGCATGAGGTGATTTGCGCGGTGACGGATGACCCGTTGGAGCGCGTTTTGCCGGATGTGGGCTTATTACGCTTAGAAGATTCGGAGTCCGACGCCTCGGCATGGGCGGATACGTCTAATCCAGCATGGCGGGCGGCCTTTGAGTCAGAATCACTGGCGCGGGCGGCGGCGCGAGATTCTGCGATTGCGCGGGCGGGCGCGGCACGGCTGAATTTATCTACGGACGCCGACCCCGTGACGGCATTGGCGCGATTTTTGCGCGAACGGGCGAAATAATGACGCATAATCATGATTGTGGGCGCAGCACGCTGCGCCCCTACGTGGATTTTCTGTAGGGACAAGGCATTGCCTTGTCCGCCTATGTAACAATGAGAACACAGATAAAATGGTTCTTTGGTTGATATTGAGCGCAATATTGTTCGCGCAACCATCGCAAGAAGTGTTGGCGCGGTTTGAGTCCGAGACGCTCACGCCGCTGACCGGTCAACCGTTCGTGATTACGCTGATGGTTGAGACTCCGCCGGGGGTGATTCTGGTTGATTGGCCGGTTTTTGAGGGCATGTGGGGCAAGTTTGAGGTGCAGTCGGTGGCCGAAAAACTCATGACGGCGCAACCGGATGGCGGGGCAGTCATCCAGCAATCTTTGACGGTTATTTTGTGGCGTCCAGAAGATGCCGTAACGCCGGAAACCTTCATCAGTTATGGGTTGGGCGGGGACGAAATACGGCGTGTGCCGGTGCGCGAGGTGTTCATCAGCGTGACCAGCGTGGTTGACCCGTTAGCGCCAGAACTCAAACCGGCGCGTCCGCTGATTCAGCAGGGGTTTCCGATTTGGGTCATCGTGGTGGTCGTTGCCATCGCTACCGCGCTGATTTTTGGCGTGACTCAAGGGCGGAAAAAACAGGTTGCGCCTGTCCCGCTATCAGCAGCAGAACGGGCGGTTAAGGCGTTGAACGCGATTCAATTGGACATCAATCGACCCGCCGCTGACCGATTGCGCGATGCGGTGGCGACTTTATCTGACCACGGGCGGGAGGTCGCGCTAACGGACGAATTATCCGCGCTCATCCGCGCCGGGGAAGAATTTGCCTACAGCGGCAAACCCCTTAGTGAGGGGCAAGTGCGCGGGTTCATCACGCGGGCGGTGGGCATCCTAAACGGTGATGCTGGGCGCGATGAGTGATTTCCGGCTCGCGCATCCGTGGGCGCTGTTGTTTTTGCTGGTTGGCGCGGGTTACTGGGTCTATCAGCGGCGGCGGGGAAATACTCAGCGGGCGGCGCTGACCTATTCTGACGCGGCGCGGCTATCTGGTTTGCCGACGGGCTGGCGGGTGCGATTCCGCGCTGTGCCGGATATATTGCGCGGGCTGGCGTGGGTGTGTTTGGTGATTGGGCTGGCGCGTCCACAGGGCGGTGATGCGCGGGAGGTCTTGCGTGGGCGCGGAATCGACCTCGTATTTGCGCTGGACATCAGCGGCAGTATGGCGGCGCTAGATTTTGAGCCGGTGAATCGGCTAGAAGCGGCCAAAGCTGTGATAGGCGAGTTTTTGCAAGGCCGCACGTTTGACCGTGTGGGCGTGGTCGCCTATGCGCGGGATGCCTATAGCCTCGTGCCGCTGACCTTAGATTATGACGTGCTTCGCGAGTTGTTGAGTCGCGTGCGACTGGTCACGGAATTGACCGACCCCACTGGCTCTCAGACGTTTTTTGATGGGACGAACGCGGGTGCGGGGTTGGCGGCTGCGGAATCCATGATGCGCGGCAGTCCGACTCAATCGAAGGTCGTGGTCTTGCTGACCGATGGCGCGAATAACGCCGGACTCGACCCGGTTTTGGCGGCGCAGGCGGTCAATACGCTGGGCATCACGGTGTATACGATTGGGATGGGCAAACCCGGCGATGTGCCGTTCCCAGACGGCGCGGGCGGGGTGATTTTGGTTGAGAGCGACCTCGACGAGCTGACTCTGACAGCGATGGCGGACTCGGCGGGCGGGGCATATTTTCGCGCTGAGGATAGCGACGGTCTGCGGCGGGTTATCACCCAGATTGACCGGCTAGAGCGTTCTCCGGTGCAACGTCAGACGGTTGTCCCGTGGCAAGATATGGCGTGGGTCTGGGTGTGGGCGGCGCTGATTCTGATGTTGGGTGAACGGCTCTTGCGCGTGACGATATGGAATGGCGCATTATGAGTGATGAGTCCCAAGTGATGAGTGATGACAATTGGCGTGTCGCGCCGCACCGGGTTGAGGCAGCGCGATATGAGTTTTGACGCGCCGTGGATAATGTCTCTATTATTGGTTGTGGCGGGTGTGACGGGATTCGCGGCGTGGCGGATTCACGGGCGGTTGGCGCGATTGGCGACTCTGGGCGCAGCGGAACGAATCGCCGCGCTCTCAACATTGGATGTGCGACGGCGCTGGCTTAAACTCTGGCTGTGGGCGGCGGCGGCGGCGTGTCTCGTGATTGCGTTGGCGCGGCCTGTCTGGGGGATTGACGCGGAACTGATTCAGGCACGCGGCGCGGCGGTGGTGTTCGTCATAGACATCAGCGCCAGCATGGACGCAGAGGACATCCTCCCAAGCCGGTTGGAACGGGCAAAGCTGACCGCATTTGATATTTTGGCCTCGATGGACGGCAGCCTCATCGGGTTTGTGCCGTTCGCGGGCGATGCGTTCGTCCAACTCCCGTTAACCGATGACGCAGACACGGCGCGTCTATTCATCCAATCCGCCAACAGCACCAGCGTCACCCGTCAGGGGACGGCCATCGCGCAGGCGTTAGAATTGGCCGCCACGGTGATTGATGAACGGGTTGCGGGCGAGGCGCTGATCGTCCTGATGACCGACGGCGAAGACCAACAGCGCGACCCGCTCCCCGTGGCGCGGGACTTGGCCGAGCGTGGGATTAAGCTGCATGTGATTGGCTATGGCACGCCAGAGGGGGATGTCATCCCTGTGCGTGACGCGGCGGGAGTCGTGACCGGCGTCAAGGCTGATAGGGCGGGCAGTATCGTGATTTCACGGTTAGATGAGCCGTTGCTGCAAGCCTTAGCCGACGCGGGCGGCGGTTATTATCAGCGGGCGGACAGCACCGGCGTCGAGGCCGTGGCGGTGATTGAAGCCGTCCGCGACCTCGAATTAGGGGCGTTGGGGGCGCGCCTGCGGACGGTCAGCGTGCCGCGCTTCGGGATTTTCTTGGCGTTGGCCGTCGGGCTATTGGCGGCGGAACTGCTCATCAGCGAACGGCGGAAGTTATGAGAAATATAATTCGCGTAGTCATTAACCGAAAGCCGAAAGAAAATATCATACCCTCCGAGGGCGACCCACGGGTCGCCCCTACGAGGGTTGTGATGGTGTGTTTTTGGACGTTATGCGCCATTTTTATGTTATCCGGTTGCGCGGGTGCGCCGACAGCGGGTGATTATGTACGGGTGAGCGTGGCGAACCCCGATGACGCGCAAGCCGGATATAACGCGGGGACGGCGCTCATCAACGCTGAGGAGTACGCCCTTGCGGATGCGATGCTGGAACGCGCAGCAGAGCAGACAGATAACCCGCGTGATGCGTTGTTCAACCTCGGCGTGACGCGGTTTGAATCCGGCGATTTCGTGGGCGCGGCGGCGGCTTATCAGGTGATTTTACGGGCTGACCCAACCGATTTCGATGCGCGGTATAACTATGAGTTGTCGCTGTTTTATGTTGAAATCCCGCTGCCGGAAAATCAACAGCAGTTGACCGAGCCGGAACAGGGCGAAACCGACCCGACGGTGACGCCGACTCCGCAACCGGGAGGATTGGATGGGCCAACCCCGACCCCACCGCGCCAAGAATTTGAGCCTGACTTGAGCAAGACCCCAGAAGGCGGCAGCGGCGATTTCGCCAGCGATGCAGAGTCTACGCCTGTGCCGCGAGTCGGGGGCGGCTTGACGGTGGAGGAGGCGATGCGCCTATTGGATGGTGAAGATAGCGACGCGATTGCGCCGTATCTGATGCCGACCCAAGCGGGCGGCGCGAATGAGGAGAATGATTGGTAATGCGGCGTAGATTTTTGGCGCTGGTGCTGATTTTCCTTAGCGCGGTTGGCGTGACGGCGCAAGTCCCATCCGGCGAGTCGTTTTTCGTGATGGCGGAGGTCGTGCCATCTGAGGGGCTGGTCGGTCAACAGATGAATTATGTCGTGACGGCCTACAGCGACACCTTGCGCGATGTCACGCTGACGCCGCCCGCGTTTGCCGGGATGGTTCAGGGCGACATTCGTAGCGTCGGGTCGTCGGTCACATTAGAGGGCAAACAATATAACCTCGTCACATTCGCGGTGACGGTTTACCCATCATTGGACGGGGTATTGACCATCCCGTCCGCCGAGATCGCGTTTGAAGGCACGGTCTTGACCGGAACCGAAACCCGCCAAACCGAGGCCGTGACATTCAGGGCGATGATGCCCGCCGATGCGCCGGAAGATTTTAGCGGATTGGTCGGGCGGCATGACTCGCGGTTTAGCGTAGAGGTGAGCGCTGCGGAATTGGGGCAACCTATCACGGCGGAATATAGCATCCGTGGGACGGGCTATGTCGGCGGTTTGCCCGCGCCGGAGTTGATTTTGCCGGACGGGTGGCGGGCATACCTTGACCCGGCACAAGTCACGACGATTTCTGACGGGACGGTCACGACCTCTGAAAAAACGTTCCGGTGGCGAGTCATGCCGGATAGGGCAGGGGCGCTGAGTTTGGGAGTCGCGCCGTTGACGGTCTATGACTTGCCGACGGCTGCATTTGTGACTCTAACGAGTGAGTCGATTCCGATACAGGTTTTGCCGGGTTCAAATGGTGAGACCGTGCGTGCGTCCGCGCAAGCCGCGCTCGAAAATTCTGGTTTGGGGTTGCCCGCCGCCACGCAGACCAATATATCCCCACCGTTTGAGGCCATCTGGTGGTTTATCCCATTATCTGCCGCTGTGTTTTTGTTGGCGCAGGCCATCTTAAACCGGATATTTGCCGCCCGCGTTGAGGCTTACCGTAAAAATGCGCTGACTGCGGCCAAAATACGTTTGGAGGGGGCGGCCAAAAAATCTGGCGAATCCGCGCTCAAGGCGATTGAACAGACTGTCGAGTGGTATCTGAATGATAAGCAAATCGCGGAGACGACTGGTATACGCGGAGCGCTGATTCTGGTTGAGTCGGCGCGATATGCGCCATCCGAGTTTGATACCGTGAGAGAACTCGCATCGGCGGTTTATATGGCGCTCAGTCAGGCTGATGGCGAGGTCGAGTCATGAGCAGGGTCTTGTTCATTCTTGCTGCGGCGCTGCTGCTGGTTTTGGGATTCGCAGCGGCTAATCCGCCCAATGTGCCGGAATTTGACGGCATCGCGGAGGTCGCGGCGGGGCATACGGCGCTCGAATCGGACGATTTAGGGATGGCGCTACTGTATTATAAACGGGCGCTGACGGTTATCCCGCGTGATTCGGCTGCACAGTTGGGCGCTGCTGTGGTGCGGGCGCTACGGGCGGACATCCTCCCTGAGGAGTCCGGATTCGCGGCAAGTGTGAGCCGTCTGACGGCGGATGTCATGAGCCTGAATGAATTGCGCCTTTTGGCGATGCTGCCGTGGCTGGGGCTGTTCGGCTGGGGTTGGTTATGGGTGAATAATCGCAAGGATGCCCGCCTGAGACGCCTCATTTTGACCCTATATGTACTGGTGGTGGCGGTGTTGGGATTATTAGTCGTGCGTCAGACCTATGAGGCGGCGTATCCGGCGGCGGTCATCACAGCGTTTGAGACGGCGGCTTATGCAGCGCCGAGTGAGGACGCGCCGGTTTTATTCAAGCTATATAGCGCGGCGGAAGGGCGGATTTTAGACCGTCGTGAGGGGTGGGCGCGGTTTGCTCTACCGGACGGGCGCGAGGGATGGGTTAAAAATGAAGTGATGAGTGATGAGTGATGAGTCCTGAGAAAGGTTCGCCTTATCTTTAGGACTCACAAAATATCCTTTGATATTACTTAGGATTTGCCGTTATTACTCTCATCACCCATCACTCAGGACTCATCACTGATTATCGGTTTGCCAACAGGTCGGGGATTTCTTCTGGGTTGTTGGCGACGAGGACACCGGCTTGGCGCAGGGCTTCGATTTTCTGGTCGGCGCTGCCTTCGTTGCCGTCCACAATCGCACCCGCGTGACCCATACGAGTGTTGGGGGGGGCGCTCCGACCCGCGATGAACGCGGCGACGGGCTTGGTCATGTGCTTGGCGATATATTCGGCGGCGTCGATTTCGGCGCGGCCACCAATTTCACCCAACAGCGCGACCATCTCGGTTTCAGGGTCGTTCTCGAACATCTCTAGCACATCGACAAAGCTCGTCCCGATCACCGGGTCGCCGCCGATGCCGACGCAAGTCGATTGACCCATACCCGCTTCGGTCAGCGCGTTGACGACTTCGTAGGTCAACGTGCCGGATTTTGAGACGACGCCGACGCGACCCGGCTTGGCGATGTAACCGGGCATGATGCCCATTTTGCCGATGCCGGGGGTGAGCAGGCCGGGGCAGTTAGGGCCGATGAGTCGGCTGCTGCTCTGGCGCAACTTGACGTTGACGCGCATCATGTCGCGGATGGGGATGCCTTCGGTGATGCAGATAATCAAGCCGATTTTGGCGTCGATAGCCTCCAAAATCGCCTCAGCCGCCAAGGGGGGCGGGACGAAAATCACGCTGGCGTTGGCGTCGGCTTGCTTGACGGCCTCGCGCACGGTGTCATAGACTGGGACGCCATGCGCCCATTCACCGCCCTTGCCGGGGGTGACTCCGCCGACGACGTTCGAGCCGTAGGCAATCATCTGCTGGGTATGGAAACCGCCTTCGCGCCCGGTGATGCCCTGTACGATGATGCGGGTGTCTTTGGTCAGCAAAATCGCCATGTTTAGAGCGCTCCTTCAGCGGCGGCCACCGCTTTTTGGGCGGCCTCGGTCAATGTGGCGGCGGCGGTCAAGGTCGGGATGTTGGCCGCTTGGATGATTTCACGACCCTCTTTCGCATTCGTGCCTTGCAGCCGAATCACGATGGGGACGATCGGTTTGACCTCGTTATAGGCCTCGATCATGCCACGGGCAACTTCATCGCAACGGGTGATGCCGCCGAAAATGTTGATGAGGACGGATTTCACATTCGGGTCGCTTAGGATGATGTTGAGCGCCTTAGCGACCTTATCGGCCTTTGCGCCGCCGCCGATGTCCAAGAAATTGGCGGGGCCGATGCCCTTGTCCTTGCCATACAGTTGGGTCATGTCCATCGTGGTCATCGCCAAGCCTGCGCCGTTGACCATGCAGCCGATTTGACCGCCCAGCTTGACATAGCTGATGTCGGCGAGACGGGCTTCGGCCTCAGCGGGGGCTTCAACCGTCAGGTCGCGTTGCTCGGCCAAATCGGGGTGACGGAACAGCGCGTTATCGTCAATCGACACCTTACCATCAAGCGCGACCAGTTGATTGTCGCCGTTGATGATGAGGGGATTGATCTCGGCAAGTGTGGCGTCACTGGCGCTGTAGCAAGCGTATAAGCCACGGGCGATGACGCCGAACGCCTTCCAATGCTCTTTGGGCAAGTTCATGGCATTGGCGACGGAGGTAATCTGGAAACCTTGTAGGCCATATACCGGGTCGATATATTCACGGATGAGGGCTTCGGGCTTTTCGTGCGCCACTTGCTCAATATCCATGCCGCCTTCAGATGAGGCGATCAAGACGGGCTTACCGGCCTTGCGGTCATTGGTGATGCCTAAGTAAATCTCTTTGACAATCGTCGAAGCTGGGTCAACCAAAACCTTGTGGACGGTGAGGTGCTTGATGGGCATACCGAGGATTGCTGCTGCCTTCTCTTTGGCCTCTGCCGGCGTTCCAGCGACCTTGACGCCGCCCGCTTTACCACGCCCGCCGGTCAAGACCTGTGCCTTGATGACGACTTTACCGCCGATTTCAGCGGCGATGGCCTCAGCTTCTTCTGGCGTCGTGGCAACTTTGCCCATGGGGGCGGGGATGCCATACTGTTGGAACAACGCTTTACTTTGGTGTTCGTGCAAGTCCAAGTGCGTCTCCTTTGGGTCATAAAAAGTTTCAAACTGCAACCGGGGAATTATATCCCAGTTGACGCGGGCTTGAACACGCCCAGACTGTAGCCAGCAAACGCGGGGCGCTGTACACTTAGAGGGACTATAAGACGAAACGTTACCCATATAAAGGAGAACTTATGCGCGCTGGACGTTGGTTGGGATTGGGGCTACTGCTGGTGGCTCTGTTATCGCTGGGCTTGCCGGTTGGGGCGCAGTCGGATAATTTGCTGCAAAACCCGGGTTTTGAAGAGCCATTTGCGGCGATTGACCCGTTTGGAACTGTGGCTGCTTCGTGGATTCCGTGGTATGTGGCCGATGGTGTTGCCGCGTCTAGCCCGTTCTTTGGGGCGGCCAGCCCTGAACGGGTCTTGATTGGGCAGAGCGCCCAGTTGTACTCCTCGGTGTTTGCGACAGCTAAGGCCGGTGTCTATCAGACCGCGCTTGTCCCGACAGATTCGACGCTTGTTTTTAGCGTCAGCGCTTATGTCTGGTCGAGCATCGACGAGGCCGATACCTCGGTCAGCACCATCCCCGGCCTTGTGACCATGGAAGTCGGTGTTGACCCGACGGGCGGAACTGACCCTCAAAGCGCGGTGATTATCTGGTCAGAGCCGTCTGAATTGTATGACCAATATCACCCGTTGCGCGTGGTTGCATCCGCACAAGGCGGAATCGTGACGGTGTTTGTGCGTTCGACCCTCGGCGGCGATACGTATGTGTCGGATGTTCATCTTGACGACGCGCTGTTGGTTGTGACCGATGATATGGCTGCGCCTGTCCCGACGGCGGAAGCTCCCGCAACTGTAGACGCCCCGACAGCCGAATCGGTTGTCCCGACGGTTGAAGCCCCCACCGCAGAAGCCCCGACGGCTGAACCTGTCGCCGCGACGGTTGAAGCTCCCACGGAAGAAGTCGCCGCCCCGACAGACGAGGCCGTCGCAACCGAAGAAACACCGACTGAGCCCGTATTCTTGAGCGAGATTGAATACGTTGTTCAAGACGGCGACAATTTCTATGACATCGCGATCACCTATAACAGCACGGTTGCGGCCATCCTCACCGCCAATGAGATGACGGAAGAAACGATTATCTATCCGGGCGACGTGCTGAAAATCCCTGTGACCGTGCCTGTTGCCCCTACAGCAGAACCGGCCACCGCCGAGCCGACGGCTGAACCTACCGCCGAGCCAACGGCTGAACCTACCGCCGAGCCGACGGTTGAAGCAACGCCAGAAGCCATCGTGACGGATGAGCCGCGCACCGAGGAAATTGAGCGCGTTGTACAGCGCGGCGATACCTTGATTGGGATTGCCAACGAATTTGGCCTGAATGAGTTCGACCTCGCGGCCTATAACAACTTCACCGTGATGGATGTCATCCGCGTTGGTCAGGTCATCCGTATCCCCGCGCAAGTCGTCGATGAAGGCACAGGCGGCGCGGGCGAAGAACCCACCGCTGAACCGACGACTGAACCAACTGCCGAAGTCACGCCGGAATTCCGCCGCTATGTGATTGTGCCGGGGGATACCCTCAGCCGCATTGCGTCGCGGTTCGGCACGACGGTGCGGGCGATTTTGGACATCAACGACATCCCGAATCCCAACCGCATCCTATACGGTCAGGTCATCCGCATCCCCAATGAGTAATTTTCGCGTCCTCAAGAATCAAGCGACGGGGCAAGTTATCTTGTCCCGCGCCTTCTGGTGCGCCAGCTTCATGTGCCACCTCAAGGGGCTGATGTTCCGGCGCGAATTGCCGTCTGACGAAGGCTTGCTGTTCGTGACGAAAAGTGAGAGCGTAGTCAACACGACCATCCACATGTTTTTCATGCGCTTTTCGATTGGCGTGGTGTGGATGGACAAACGTGGGGTGGTCGTACACAAAGCGCTGGCGAAACCGTGGCGTCCGGCCTATGCCCCGGCCAAGCCCGCGCAGTATTATCTGGAAGCCAATGTAGACATCCTAGAGCGCGTCCAGATTGGCGATGTGTTGACGTTTGAAGAATAACTTGTAGGGACACGGCACTGCCGTGTCCGCTGCTATCAGTGAGATAGGCGTTTAATGGTGGCAAATCGGTTGAAGTGGCGGGTTGTGCTGGTATTGATGCTGGCGCTGATGACTTTGTGCGTCTCGGCGCAAGAGACGGCGGGCGCGACGATTCATGTTGTGCAGCGGGGCGAGACGCTTTTCAGCATCGCGCAGCAGTACGGGCTGAATCTTGATGCGATTGCGAAAGCAAACGGCATTATCAACCCGTCGAACATCATGGCGGGGCAGCGGCTGCTTATCCCGTTGAATGGTATTGCGGTGAGTGCGACGCCGGAAACTTATGTCGTGCAGTATGCCGATACCCTACAGGCGATTGCGACGGCATTTAGCACCGATACCGGCACGCTCATCAGCCTGAACGGGTTGACCGACCCCAACGCGCTGTATGTCGGGCAAACTCTGATTCTACGGGCGGGGGCATCGGGCGGCGTATCAACGCCTGAGACGACAGAAAATACCGATACAACCTCCACGCCGCCTGTCGGCGGAATCACCGCCACTCACCGCGTTCAGAGTGGCGAAACCCTGTTCCGCATCGCGCAGCAGTACGGCGTAGCGATGAGCGATATTCAGGCCGCCAACAATATCGAGGACGCCTCGCGGATTTTTACGGGACAAGATTTACTGATTCCCGGCGTCGAGGCGTCGTCTCCGGCCTCATCTTTGCCCGCCGGATTGACCGCCCTCGACTTGACCCCGCTGGTATTGGTCGAGGGCAAGACTGGGCGCATCCGCCTGACGACGACCAATGGCGGCGCGACAGTGGCGATTCAATTCCTGAATCAGGCGATTGATATGGCGACGCTAGAGGACGGCGTGTCGCATATCGGGTTTGCGCCCGTGCCGCTGGGGACGGTGGTCGGGGTGTACCCGATGACCATTACGGTGACGGATGTGGCCGGGGTCGGGACACTGGCCTTTAACGTCCAGATTCAAGACGGCAATTACGGCGCTCAGTATGTGACTCTGCCGGAGGAAAAACTCGAATTGCTGACGCCCGCCGTTGAGCAAAATGAGATGGATTTACTGCGGCGCGTGACGACTCCCTACTCGCCGGACAGGTTTTTTGGCGGGCCGATGGGATTACCAGCGGCGGCGGCGATGTTTAGTTCGTTTGGCGCGAAGCGGGCGTATAACGGCGGCGGGCTAGACCGTTATCATTCCGGCGCGGATTTCGCAGGTGCGCCGGGGACTCCGGTGATTGCGCCAGCGCCGGGGCGGGTGGTGCTGGCTGATACGCTCAATATCCGTGGCACGACGGTCATCCTCGACCACGGCTGGGGGGTGTATACGCTGTATGCCCACATGAATGAGCGTTATGCCAATCTGGGCGAGTTCGTGCAGGTCGGTCAGGCCATCGGCACGATTGGCTCCACCGGGCGGGCGACGGGCGCACATCTGCATTGGGAAGTCTGGGTGCGCGGTACACCTGTAGACCCGATGCAGTGGGTCTACGAAGCTTTTCCCTGACGGGAAAAGAGTGATGAGTCCTGAGTCCCAAGTGATGCGTGAAACACCTCGGATGTTGGGATGTCATCAAGAGAAATTAAGTGTCGCATGTTTAGATTGAGTGAAATGGCGACAAACGTAGGGACGGCATTCTTGCCATCCGTTTTCGCAACAGGCGAACGCCCAGAAGGGCGTCCCTACATCGGTGTAAACCTAAAAAAATCCGAGTCCTGAATGATTCTCATCACTCAGGACTCATCACTAGGCTGTTTTATAAGCGTCGTCGAGCGCTTCAAAGTCGGTGAACAGGAAGTGGTCGTGATAGTAGTGAATCCACAGGAAGCTGAGAATCGCCGTGTAATACGACACGTCAAAGCGCCAGTTTCCGAGGGTTTGGGCGTCTGCACCCGCGATATACGCTGGGGTGAAGAAATTCGTGATCGTATAAACCACGACGAATACCATAATCGACCCGACCAGCATAATCGTACTCAGCAGATACAGGCCACGGCTGTCTTTGCTGCGGCTGAAGCGCTGTACCAGCGGCGCGGTCTGATTCAGGTTGCCATAAGCCGCCCGCACCTTGATGATATAGAAGGTGATGGCGAGATATTGGAACGAGTGCCACGTATTCAACCCCTGAAAGGCCGTGTCGAGGTTGGGCAGGGCGGGCAGGATGAAGGCGATGGTGATGGTGAACAGGATGAAGGTGGTCTTGGGGACATTGAGAATCCCAGCGTTATACTCTTGGAATGATTTCCAGAGGAACGCGACCACCGCCGCAAGGAATACGCCGGTCATCGCATAGAAGAACCACGCCTGTTCAAAGAAGTCAGGGATGACGCTGGTCAGGTCGTTCACGCCGATGTCGAATGACCCCTGACTGATTTTATAGGCGGCCATCGGGAACAGACAGGTCAGGATGATGGCGTAGTCGATGCCACGCGCCCACGGGCTGACTGCGCTACGGCGGACGTATTGGCTCTCTTTGTGGCTGTAGAGTTCGACGATGAACGTGACCTGATGTAGCACATGCAGCGCTGCCCAGAAGAAGAACACCGTCAACAGTAGGGTCAGGTTGAGGAACGCCAACGAGACCACCACAATCGGGATGATGATGGACGAGCGAATCAACATCGGGTAGCGCTTCTTGAAGTCGTTATCCAAACCCGTCCGCAAGAAGGTGGACATCATGTGCGGGCCGCCGACGGCCACGCCGACGAATACATTCACCAGATTGCGGGTGAAGTCGTCAATCTGGCTCATCTCTGAGGCGGGCGCGCCGTTTTGCATGATGGCACGCAACAACAGGTAAACCAGATAAGGCAGCGGCACGACAATGACGCTGAAGGTGATATACATCAAGTCCCAGCGGCGCGTGCGAAGCCAAAGATTTGACGTGTCGCTCCGTTCCACGGTGGGCGTTGCGGGTGCTGCTGCTACCGCCATGGGGTTACTCCTTCTCTATTTCAATACATCAAGGCGGACGAAAAACGACATCCGCCGATAAAACATTGTAGCTAAGACCGATTTTGTGCGCTATAGCCGCCAGTTAAGTTTCCGTATAGAGACGGTTATCGTTTAATCTGCCCCATGAGGGGAACCGGGGACGATATGATGCTGGCGACAGCGTGCCTCATACGATTCTTTCGCCCCGACGAGGATAATCGGGTCGTCATAGCGGGCGGGTTGACCGTTGACCAATCGTTGTGACCGGCAAGCATGTTCCCCACACACCACGCAAATCGCCCGTAGCTTGGTGACTTCTTCGGCGATTGCCAGTAGAGCGGGCATCGCGCCGAATGGCTCTGCGCGGAAATCGAGGTCGAGTCCGGCAACGATGATACGTAAGCCGCGATTGGCGAGTTGCTCTATGACCCCGACCACGCTGGAATCGAGGAACTGGATTTCGTCGATGGCGACCACAGTGGTATCGGGGTTGAGTTGGCTGATGATGTCGTCAGAAGCCCGAACCGGCTGCGCCCCGATTTTCTGACCGGTATGGGTGACAACCGAGTCCAATTCATAGCGGACATCAATATTAGGCTTGAAAACTTGCACGGTCTGGCGGGCGATGACGGCACGGCGGACGCGGCGGATAAGCTCCTCGGTCTTGCCGCAAAACATGCTACCGCAGATGACTTCGACATGGCCGGAGTGATGAATCATCAGAGCAATCTTTCGGTACTAAGCAAGGTGAAACGAGCGCGAGGGCGACCCATCAGGTCGCCCCTACGGGACTAATCCAAATGAAAAGGCAGGTCGCTGGTTGAGGGCGTGCCTGCCTTTAGAAGTGCGGGTTTAACGGGGATTACTCGGCGTCGGTGGTCGGGATCTCGAACCCGGCGGTACGCAATGCCTTCTTGATGTTGATGAGTGACTGACGGCCAATGCCCTCGATGTCGAGGATGCTTTGGTCGCCGCCTTCGCCCAACTTAGCCATCAGGCCGTTGGCATCTTCAATTTCGACTGCCTTGAGCAGGTTGATGGTGCGCTTGTCCAAACCGAGGTCGGCCATGGACGGGTTGGTCGGGGCAGCCTTCGCCTCGATGCGAGCTTGACGCTCTGCAACCCTGTTGGTGCGCTGTTGTAACTTCTTGAGGAAGCGGTCAACCTGACCTTCGGTGTCTACGATGCGCTGTTCGCCGGTATAGAACGGGTGGCAGGCCGAGCAAATGTCGGTGCGGATTTCTGGGATGGTCGCGCCGGTCTTCCAAGTGTTACCGCAGGCACACACGACGTTGGCCTCGGAAAACCACTTCGGATGGAGTTTTTCCTTCATTGTTAGCTCCTAGCAGTAGGGTACGGCCTCATGAAGGTGAGGTAGCGTACCAAGAAAATGGGAAGTTTGCGATAAGGGCGCAGCACGCTACGCCCCTACACGCATGACGTTTGAGTTAGAACCTAGTCTGCCGCCGCTTCGGTTTCTGCGGGGTAGACGGGGAGGGTCTTGTTGGGGTTTTCAGCGCGGACGCTGATTTGCTTCTGCTCGCCGCGACCACGCATCCGCTCGAAGTAAACGTAACCTTCGACGGTGGCGTAGATGGTGTAATCGCGACCCAAGCCAACACCCTCACCGGGGTGGAACTTGGTGCCGCGCTGACGGACGATGATGCAGCCGGGGATGACGAATTCACCACCGAAGGATTTCACGCCGAGGCGCTGTGCATTCGAGTCGCGGCCATTGCGAGTAGAGCCGCCGCCCTTTTTGTGAGCCATTGTGAGTCTCCTCTAAAATTTCTTAGACTTAAGCGTTGATGGCGTCGATACGCAGGCGGGTGTAGAACTGGCGGTGGCCTGTGCGACGGCGGTAGTTGGTACGTTGGCGATAACGGAAGACGATAACCTTGTCGCCCTTGAGTTGCTTGGTGACGGTCACAGAGACCGACGCACCTTCAACGGTGGGGGAGCCAATAACGGTGGCTTCACCGCTACCAACCAAGAGGATATCGGTGATGACGAAACTCTCGTTTTCCTGATAAGGCAGACGTTCGACATCGAACTCTTGCCCGACCTCGGCGCGGTACTGACGCCCGCCCGAACGGATAATTGCGTACATTTGGGGGTTGCTCCAATCTTCGCTTGTTTCCACTGCTGTACTGTTGACATCTAAGAAGTCAGGCACGCGGGGAAGACGGCGTATTGTCGAAAAACGTCCCCAGACGATGGGGACGTAGGGACATATTTATATCACGATAGGGCGGGCGGGTCAATCCTGTTTAGAAACTTCCGAGGATGCGTTTGCGGGCATCGTCATATTCTTCACGGTTGATGAGGCCTTCTTGATATGAGGCTTCTAACTCGCGCAGTTTTTCGGATAGGCTGTTGTTGCCATCAGAAGTCGCCACTGGGGTAGGCGGAGATGGCTGCGTCAGGTCGCCGCGCTGTATCCGACCCTCGTAAGCCAACGATTTACCCAGCGTGGTGAGCGACCCAATGGTCTTGGCTGCGCCCCGAATCGATGACATGATAATCAGCCCAATTCCGCCCAACAATCCCAGCGTAAAGACCCCGAACCCGACCAACCCTTGTGTGTTGCTGACATCTTCAATCGCGCCGCCCTCGGTCTCGCGGCAACCAGCCACTAAGCTATAGGAAGTTTCGCCGGGACGGTATGAGTAGGATTGAGAATTGTTCACATAGGCATCCGCGTCACCGCAAAAGATACTGCCCATTAATTGATTAATCCCTTTGTTGTCGGTCACGACAGAAGGGAGGACGAAAATTAGAATTAGGGCTACCACACCTACGATGATGCCCAGACAGCCACAGCCAACCCCAAGACGCATCAGGTTTTACCCCGCCTTATGAACGAATTCCCTAGAGCGTATCATCGTTTTAGAAATGGCGTGCGACGCTTTAGACGATGAACATCGAATCACCGAACGAGAAGAATCGGAAGCCCTCGGTTTTGGCGCGCTCGTAGGCCGACAGCACAAATTCACGCCCCGCGAGGCTGGAAATCATCATCAAGAGCGTTGATTTTGGCAGATGGAAATTGGTAATCATCGCGTCCACCGCACGCCATGTATAGCCGGGGTAGATGAAGATGCGGGTATCGGCATGGAAGGCCGCGACGGGTCGCCACGGACACAGGTCTAGCGCTTGAGTCGGGTTAGACGGGTCGCCGCCCGCGCTGACCAGCGCAGCCGTCTCTAGCGTGCGGGCGCTGGTCGTCCCGACGGCGATAATCCGCCCGCCAGCGAGTTTGGCGCGATTGATGATTTCGGCATCTTGAGTCGTCAGTTCCGCCCGCTCGGAGTGAATTTTATGCTCGGTGATGTCATCGACTTTGACCGGCTGGAAAGTGTCTAGGCCGATGTGGAGGGTTACATTGGCGAAATGCACACCTTTATCGCGCAAGGCGATCAGCAAATCCGGCGTGAAATGTAATCCGGCGGTTGGCGCGGCGGCTGACCCTTGCTGGCGAGAGTACACCGTCTGGTAGCGTTCGGGGTCGGTGGCGCGTTCGTGAATATACGGCGGCAGCGGCATCTCACCGATTTTGGAGAGCGAATCGGCGGGCGGCTCGCTGAATTCTAAGATGCGCTCTGCGCCGTCCAATTCTTCTGTAACCGTGGCGGTGATGGTTGTGTTGGGGAATCCGAGGACGCTGCCGGTTTTGATATTGCGACCTCTGACCAGTGCTTGCCAACGGGTGGGCGTCAATTGGCGCAGCAGTAAGACCTCAGACACGCCGCCCGTATCGTTTTTGAAGGCGGGGAGGCGGGCGGGAATCACGCGGGTGGTGTTCAAAACCAGCACATCGCCGGGGTTAATCAGGTCGATGATGTCACGGAAACGGCGCTGTGTTTCGATGGTCTGGTCAGCGCGATTCAGCAGCATCAAGCGCGAGGAATCACGCGGCTCGGCGGGCGTCTGCGCGATGTATTCTGAGGGGAGGTCGTAGTCAAAATCAGAGAGATTCATAGTCTTTAAAGTAATGTTGGTTGTTCCGGCGGGATAGGGCGGGATGGATTGTCGTAAGGCAGGCCGAGATGCTCATAGGCGGCGGCCAACGTAATACGACCCCGTGGGGTGCGGGCGATGAATCCCAGTTGAATCAGATACGGCTCATACACCGATTCGATGGTCGATTGGTCTTCGCTGATAGCGGCGGCGATGGTGTTCAACCCGACGGGGCCGCCGCCGAATTTCTCGATGATGTTGCGGAGGTAACGCCGGTCAATATCATCCAAGCCCAACAGATCGATTTCCAACAATTCAAGCGCCGCGCCAGATACCGGGCCGGTGATGATGCCATCGGCGCGAGTCTGCGCGAAGTCACGCACGCGGCGCAATAATCTGAGGGCGATACGCGGCGTACCACGGCTACGACGAGCGATTTCGGACGTGCCTTCCGGCTTGATCGGGACGTTGAGCATCCCAGCGGCGCGGGTGATGATGCTCTCTAGCGCCTCTTGGTTGTAATAGTCCAAGCGGAAACGTGAGCCGAACCGGTCACGCAATGGGGCGGATAGCAGCGCCAATTGAGTCGTCGCGCCAATCACTGTGAAGCGCGGCAATCTCAACCGGACATTTTTGGCGGCGGGGCCTTTGCCAATCACGATGTCCAATACAAAATCTTCCATCGCGGGGTAGAGGATTTCTTCGACGGCGCGGCCTAGACGGTGAACCTCGTCAATAAACAAAATGTCATGCGCCTTGAGGTTGGTCAGAATCGCGGCGAGGTCGCCCGCACGTTCAATCGACGGACCCGCCGTGATGCGGATATTGCCGCCCATTTCATTGGCGATGACATAGGCCAGCGAGGTCTTGCCGAGTCCGGGGGGGCCATAGAATAACGTATGATCCAACGGCTCTTTGCGATGCTTGGCCGCGTCGATGGTGATTTTTAGGTTTTCGCGCACGCGGTCTTGCCCGACCATATCTTTCAACAGTTGGGGGCGTAAGGCTACGTTTTCGCGCTCGTCGCGCTTTATGCCGCCGCTGACGATACGTCCGTCGTCATTCATATTGATGTGTGTCTCTCGAACAGAGATTCCAATTTTAGGAATTGTAGCACAGTCAGGCGGTGTTGCGCGTGGGTAGGCGTATGCGCGATACTAGCGCGATGTTTACCCCTCACCCCCAGCCCCCTCTCCCACAAGGGGCGAGGGGGTTAATCAGACAGGATATGTAGAATATGCCCGCCCAAAACCTGTATGTGTCCAACCACCCATTGGTCAAGCATAAGCTGACCGCCTTGCGCGATGTCGGGACTGGCTACCGCGATTTCCGCTCACTGGTCAAAGAGTTGGCGATGCTGTTGTGTTATGAGGCGACCCAAGATATGCCGCTGACGCCACGCCAAGTGCAAACCCCATTGACTACGGCAGATGGTTTTCGGTCTAAGGAAATCGGGGTCGTCCCGATTTTGCGCGCTGGTTTGGGCATGTTGGAGGGTGTGATTATGTTGCTACCCAACGTGCAGGTCTGGCATGTTGGGCTGCGCCGTGACGAAGAAACGTTGCAACCGATCACCTATTACAATCGGTTGCCGAGCGTGGCGGATATCGAATTTTGCCTCGTGCTTGACCCAATGCTGGCGACAGGGGGTAGCGCCGTCGCGTGTGTGAACATGCTCAAAGAGTCCGGCGTGCAGCAAATCCGCTATATGGGTCTGATTGCCGCGCCAGAAGGGGTTGAGCGTCTGCATCAGGCGCACCCTGATGTCGTCATTCACGTCGGGGCGCTGGACAGTCACCTGAATGAGAAGG
>DAOTTP010000206.1:0-2325 GCA_034437835.1 Anaerolineae bacterium
ACCAAAGAGCAATTGGTTGAGTACATGAACATCTTCCACGCGGCGCTGTCGCAGTATCCAGATATAGACCTGACCAAACTCAACACACAAATCACAAACTTCAGCGCGTAATCTTATACAGACTCCCTCACCCTAAATCCCTAACCCTTCATGAGGAAGGGATTTGGGGTGAGAGACATTATTTACCCAAAATTGGACGCTTCAAAATGATATTCATGATAATTTGCCTGATATTCTTGGTTATTGCCCCAACCGTCTCGGCGCAAAACACCAGCGGCGATACCCTGATATTCGTCTGGAATGATAGCGTATACGCGCACACGCTGGGGAATAATCAAACCGTCGCTACTCAGCGCCCATTCATTGACGCGCTACCCATCCCTCACTCCCATCACGGTAACGTTTTTGAATATGAGAACAGCCCGCTAACAGACGCCCCCATCGACGATTATGGGTTTTATCAGGGGATAGCGTCGCCGGATAACACAAAGTTCGCCTTCCTTACGATTCAACCTGACGGCGCGGGCTATCACGTCATTTTGGTTGAAAACGAGGCGCAACGAGTCTTATTTTCGGGCAATGTCACCCCTGAACGGGGCTATCTCGTCCCGGTTGGGTGGTCAGATGACGGCGCGTTAATTTTGTTGGAACGGTATAGCCTGCACACCTTAAACAGACTGCGGCTGTGGCGCTATACCGAGGGCGACTCGGCCTTATCTCTCAGCGATGACATCGCCATCCCCGAACTCAAAGGCAACAGCGCGACCTTAGGTAGCGACTGGGTGTTCCTCGGATTCGATACCGTAGGTCAACTCGGATACCTGATGAACCTCAATACCCGGCAATTGACCACATTTTTGACCACCTTTGCACTTCAAGACCCGCCCGCCTCGGCCTTTGAAACATACCCGCTGGATGTCGTCGGCGTGGTTGATAGCGCCGACCTGCAAACGTGGTTAAACCAGTCCGCCTCAGCAACCGAGGCAATCTCCGCTCAAGCGCCGTTCCTACATTGGCCGCTTCCCGATTATGCGCGCAGCATCACCTGTTACCCCGATTCCGAGTGGACGGATTTACAATTTGCGTTTGAATGTCAGGGCTTAACGACTCCACGCGCCTATCAGGGACATGAGGGGACGGACATCGGCGGCAAACCTAACGGCTTAGAAATTGGGACACAGGTTTATGCGGCGGCGCGTGGCTTAGTGATTGACCGGAATATCGGCTGCCCCAGCGACGACATCACCTGCGGAGACGCCTACGGAAACTATGTCTTGATTGAACACTCTCTTATGGTGAATCATGACATCGAAACATGGTTCACGGGCTACGCCCATCTGCAAACTGTTTTGGTTGAACGCTATGATTACATTCGGGAAATCGGATTGCCAATCGCCCTAAGTGGTGACACCGGTTTAGGCGGCGCACATCTGCACTTTGAGGTCAGGTCTCCCAGTCAATCGACTCGCGCTAATTGGATTGACCCGTGGGATACGCGCCCCTCATCCGATGGGGTAAGCCTGTGGATTGGTGGGAGTGAACGCCCCGTAGCGTCCGTCACAGCTGCCCCACCGCCAACCCTGATGACCTGCCAGACCATCGACGGGAACAATATTCGGGGTGGGCCGGGGACGGAGTATGAGGTCGTTGAAAAGTCGCTCTCAGCCGTTGATTACGAGGTGTTTCAGATTCAACGGCTTGAAACTGGCGGCACACCCGGCGACTGGTATCATATTCGCTGGCCGGAATCGCAAATCACAGGCTGGATATGGTCAGACCTGATGGCGACTTGCACCACGCCGTCCCCTCAATAACCACCATCTGACCTCGAATTTGAGATATTTTAATGCCATTATGTAATGACCACGCGAGGGTTAGCGATAAGATTATAGACTTGTTCGGTATCTTCCCCATCCAAAGAGGTGTCAACCATTTGATGAATACGACGCATTAACTCGCCCCAAGTTGGCGCGGAGGTCACAGCGACGATTTCTTCACACGATGCGACGTAATAGGGCGTACCGGTATCATCGCCGTCATCTATCGCCGTGAAATATTCAACCCGTATGTGTAGTGTATCCGAGGGGGTGTTCATCCCGTAGCACCTCGACCTGTTGACACGACCAGTATACTTCATGTCGGCTATAATATTCGCCTATATCAAGTAAACACCATACTATATTGGACACCCTATGAACGTTGAACGCCCCCTCATCCAAGCCGTTGGTCTCATCAAGCGATTCGGATTCCGCCCAGTATTGCGCGGCCTCGATTTGAGCATCCCACGCGGGCAATCGCTGGCGCTGATGGGGGCGAACGGCGCGG
>DAOTTP010000207.1:0-2853 GCA_034437835.1 Anaerolineae bacterium
TCGCGCAAATATCTGATCGCCAGCCTTGACCAGAGCCTCAAGCGGATGGGGCTGGACTATGTGGACATCTTCTACAGCCACCGACCCGACCCCAATACCCCGTTAGAGGAGACGATGGCCGCGCTGGATTATGCGGTGCGGAGTGGGCGGGCGTTGTACGTCGGCCTGAGCAGCTATTCCGCCGAGCAGACTCGCGAGGCGTCGCGCATCCTCAAAGCGTTGGGGACGCCGTGCCTGATTCACCAGCCGCGCTATAACATGCTTGACCGTTGGGTCGAAAACGGGCTGACTCAGGTGTTGGAAGAAGAAGGGATCGGCGCGATTCCGTTTTCGCCATTGGCGCAAGGGTTGTTGACCAGCCGCTACCTGAACGGCATCCCAGAAGACTCGCGGGCGGCCAGCGAAAACTCGCCGTTCCTGTCTGAAAAAGATGTGACGCGCACGCTGGATAAGGTTCAGCGCTTGAACGCCATCGCGCAGGCACGCGGCCAAAACCTCTCACAGATGGCGGTCAATTGGTTGCTGCGACTGCCGACCATGACCTCAATTTTGATTGGCGCGAGCAAAGTATCGCAAATTGAGGATGTGGTATCCGGTCTGTCCAACATCGCGTTCAGCGACGAGGAACTCACCGCGATTGAGTCGGTTCTGGCCTAATGTGGAGATAATAGAAAAAGGGTTTGGCGTGCCAAACCCTTATCTCGGTCATCTGGGGCGTAGCGTGTGCTACGCCCTTTTTTACGTCTAGCTTAGTTGGTGCGGCGCAGCAGATTAACTTCCGCTTCGGTGATGGTCTTGACCACGTACAGCGGCGCGTCCAATGTGCCGTAGACGAAAATCGAGACATAGCTGTTGGCGACCAATTCGAGCGCCGGGATGGTGGTAATGACCGCATCGGTGCGGCCAGCGGCAGTGATGCTGAAGTCCACGATGCCAGCGGCCACTTCGACGCTGCCCAAGCCGTCGTTGCCGAGGTTGACATCAGGGAAGGCCACGGTATCCAACAACGAGACGCCGTTGCGAACGAGGTCAATGCCGCTCATACCTTCCATCGCATGGTAGACGCTGACGCGGGTCACACCGGTTGCGATGACGGTCTTGTAGTCCTCAACAGCGGTCTGAACGGTCAGGGTATCCTCGGTCAGTGTGCCGATGGCGGAGAGGGTCGTCCAGCTATCTGGGTTCAGGGTCACGCCTTCAATGGTGATGACGGCGTTCTCAACCGGAGCGCCAGTCACGGTGACATCAACCGTGTGTTCACCAGCGGGGACGGCCATCCAGTCGGTGACGCTGCCATAGGCGAGGTCGGTCACGCCGGTGGACGTGCCATCGAGGTAAATATCGACGTTGGGCGCATCTGAACCCAAGTGGGCGACGCGCACGAACGCGACTGAACCCGCCGGAATATCGGTGTCAACCATCAAGGCGGGGTCAACGACCAGTGTATCGGTGGTCAGGACATTGCCGGTGGAGACCAGCGTGGTTTCGGCGGGGGTGACGATTTGGATGGAATATAGCGGCGCTTGGAGTGAGCCATAAACGAAGATGCTCACATAACCACTGTCGAGCAAGGCGACTTCCGGCACGTCGATGATGACGGCTTCAGTACGACCAGCGGCGGTGATTTGGAAATCGACTGTCTCGGCCAATAGGTCAACACTGGCCGCGCCGTCGTTGCCCAACGCTGCGTTCGGGTAAGCGATGGTGTCAATCATGGCCGCGCCGTTACGCACGAGGTCAACGCCCGACATGCCCTGAATGGCATGGAAGACGGTCACGCGGCTGGTTCCGGCGTCGATAGCGGTGTCATAATCCTCAACGGCGGGTTGTAGCACGAGGCTGTCCTCAGCCAATGTGCCGACGGCGGAAATGGTCGCCCATGTACCGGCTTCCAGCGCAACCCCGTCCAGCGAGGCGACAGCGGTATCAACTGCCGCGCCAGCCACGGTGATGGCGACGGCATAAGTGCCAGCGGGGACGGCCATCCACGGGGTGACATCACCCAGCGTCAGACCTTGCACGGTGGTCAACTGACCGTTCAGGTAGACATCGACGGCTGGGGCATCACCAGCGAGGTGGGCGACGCGCACGAAGGCGTAATCTGATTGGGCGGCGGCGGGTAGCACGCCCATCAAGGTGAGGCATAGAGCGAGGAATAACAGGATGCGGGTACGCATAAAGGCTTTTATCCTTTTGGATTGTCAAGAGAGACACCCTATAATTATAACCCATCCTTGAAACCCCCACCGACAGAAAACCGAT
The DNA here is from genome assembly GCA_034437835.1 of Anaerolineae bacterium. Taxonomy (GTDB): domain Bacteria; phylum Chloroflexota; class Anaerolineae; order Aggregatilineales; family Phototrophicaceae; genus Flexicrinis. Next base: position 2,263 of record DAOTTP010000207.1, read on the forward strand.
TACAGGTTACGAAGTGGTATGAATGTACTAGGTTTTTCGCGGATATACCCTAATGAGTCCACTTTGTCACAACCCCTCTAGGGCAAACACATCAAATCTCAACGGACGCTCCGTTAGGCGTCTCTACGAATGGCGCGCAACGATACGTCTATCACCATGTACCATTTTCTTCCGTATCTAAATTTTGATGTGTTTGCTCTAACAACCCATCACTTATGGAGGGATGATTTAAAATCCAAACGATCTTTGATCGGGGTTTTAGCATAAAACACACCCAAATAATCGTTTGAATTTGTTTCGATTTCCCCATTACGACTTGCGTAATAATGATGAAATACTATAGTACGCCTAATGTGAAATGAAAGCGCACCGACAGATAATGTCCAGACTCATCCGCCGCCCAGCACTAAAGTGCCGGGCGGCGGGAAAGAAAAGTCCACTAAAGGGACTCTTTTTTTCCGACTCTTGAACCAAGCAACCCACTTTAGTGGGTTTTGCAGTGCATTATGGAGAACTGAAACAAAAACGGCATGATTACAACCAGTGTTTGTGTCATCTTAAATAGCGGGCGGGCAAGCCTCGCCCCTACGA
>DAOTTP010000208.1:0-17017 GCA_034437835.1 Anaerolineae bacterium
GCGGCTATCACAGGTGATGAGTTCACCGAAATCGCGCTGAACATCCCTGTCGCGCCCGCCGATACGGTGTTGCACAACGGGGTCAAAGACCTTTACGGCATGGGCATTACCACTATCACTTTCCATGAAAAGGAAATTCCATGAAAACCGTGATTTTAGCGGGCGGGCTAGGCACACGCCTCGCCGAAGAAACCGGCTTGCGCCCGAAGCCGATGGTCGAAATCGGCGGCAAGCCGATTATGTGGCACATCATGAAGCATTACGACTTCCACGGCGCGGGCGAGTTTTTGGTCGCGCTGGGTTATAAGAGCGAGTTCATCAAAGAATATTTCATGAACTACTACGCCCTGAGCAGCGACATCAGCGTCAATCTCAAAACGGGTGAGGTGTCTACCCATGCCGCCCAGCGCGAGGACTGGCTGGTGCATCTGGTCGAGACCGGCCTGCATACCCAGACCGGTGGCAGAATCAAACGTCTGAAGTCATGGATTGGCGGCGAGACCTTCATGCTGACATACGGTGACGGCGTATCGGACGTGAATGTGCGTGCGTTGCTGGAGTTTCACCGTCAGCACGGCAAAATGGCGACCATCACCGCCGTCCGCCCGCCCGCCAGATTCGGCGATTTAATCCTCAATGGCGACCAAATCACCCAATTTGCCGAGAAGCCACAAGGCGCGGAGGGTTGGATTAACGGCGGCTTTATGGTTCTGGAAGCGGGTGTGTGTGATTTAATAGAAGGTGATAGCACCAGCTTTGAGAAAGATGTCCTAGAGCCGCTGTCTGGGCGGGGCGAATTGATGGCTTATAAGCACACGGGTTTCTGGCAGTCGATGGACACCTTACGCGACAAGAATTATCTTGAGCAATTGTGGCAAAGCGGCAACCCCGCGTGGAAGACGTGGCATGACTAATCGTGCGTTTTGGCGTGACCGCCCGGTCTTGGTGACGGGTGGGACAGGTCTAGTAGGGAGTTGGGTGGTGCGGCGCTTATTAGAGGCCGGCGCGGATGTCGTGTGCTTAGTGCGCGATGGTATACCGGGCAGCGAGTTGGCGCGTTCCGGCATGGCCGCACAGGTCAAGACCGTCAGTGGGCAAGTCCAAGACCAGCCGTTGATGGAGCGCGTCCTCGGTGAGTATGAAATTCAGACCGTGATTCACCTCGCCGCGCAGACCATCGTTGGCGTGGCGAATCGCAACCCGATTTCGACCTTTGAATCGAACATTGCGGGGACGTGGGTTCTACTGGAGGCGGCGCGACGCAGCCCCAGCGTCAAGCAAATTGTGATGGCGTCCTCTGATAAGGCGTATGGCGACCAGCCGATTTTGCCGTATACCGAGGATGCGCCACTGCAAGGCCGTCACCCGTATGATGTCAGTAAGTCGTGCGCCGACCTGATCGCGCAATCCTACGCCGTCAGCTATGGGTTGCCGGTTGTGATTACGCGCTGCGGTAATTTTTATGGCGGCGGCGACTTGAACTGGAATCGGATTATCCCCGGCACGATTCGCTCGATTTTGCGCGGGACACGCCCGGTCATCCGGTCAGACGGCAAGTACATCCGCGATTATTTCTATGTTGAGGACGGCGCACACGCTTACTTGACGCTGGCTGAAAATCTCGCGCAGAATCCAGCGCTAGCTGGTCATGCCTTCAACTTCTCGAATCAAATCAGTGTGACCGTGACGGACATCGTGCAGAAAATCCTCGCAGCGATGGGGTCGGATTTATTGCCGGACATCCGCAACGAAGCCAGCAATGAGATTCGGGAGCAGGTCTTAGACGCGACCAAAGCACAAACTATGTTGGAATGGTCGCCGTTGTTCACGTTGGATGAGGGCTTGAATCGCACTATCGCGTGGTATCGAAATTTCTTCGCCAGTGAGGGAAAAGTATCGTGAAAATCAGCGTATGCCGTTCGTGCGGGGCAAGTTTTTTCATCCCGGTGTTGGATTTGGGGACGACCCCGTTGGCGAATTCCTTGCTCACGGCGGAGCAACTCACCGCGCCAGAGCCGAGTTTTCCGCTGAACGTTGTGATGTGCGCGGCGTGTTCGCTTGTCCAATTGGATTACACCGTCCCGCCTGAATCGATGTTCAGTACCTATGTCTATTTTTCGTCGTTCTCGACCACCATGCTCGACCACGCCAATAAACTGGTCAGCCAAGTGATTGCAGAGCGCGGCCTGAGCGCCAACAATCGCGTGATTGAAATTGCCAGCAACGACGGCTATCTACTGCAATATTATAAGCAGGCGGGCGTTGAGGTCTTGGGGATTGAACCGGCGCAAAATATCGCTGAAGTGGCGCGTGACGAGAAGGGCATCCCGACTCTGACGGAGTTTTTCGGGCAGTCATTGGCCGATAAACTCGCGGCAGACGGCACGCTGGCCGATATCATCCACGGGCATAACGTCATGGCGCATGTGCCGGACATCAACGGATTCGTGGGCGGACTCAAGACCATCCTCAAGCCGGACGGCGTGATTGTGATTGAAGCACCTTACCTCAAAAACCTGCTGGATGAGGTCGAGTTTGATACCGTCTACCACGAGCATATCTTCTATTTCTCGCTCACGGCGCTTGACCAAGTGTTCGCCCGCCACGGCTTGACGATTTTCGATGTCGTTCGCGTCCCGATTCACGGCGGTTCACTGCGGATTTTTGCCGCGCATAGCATGGTGGCCGAACGTCGCCAAAGCGTCAATGACTTGCTAGAGGAAGAAGATAATTGGGGCGTAGCGACGACGCAGGGGTATCAGGCGTTCGCCCAACGGGTCGCGCACCTCAAGCAATCGTTGGTCGAGACGCTGCAAACCCTAAAATCACAGGGCAAGCGGATTGCCGTCTATGGGGCATCGGCGAAGGGCAGTACCTTGCTTAATACGTTCGGCATCACGCATGAGCTGATTGATTTCGTGGTAGACCGCAGCACGGTCAAGCAAGGATTATATACCCCCGGCACACATCTCCATATCAAGCCGCCCAGCGCCTTACTGGATGAGCAGCCGGACGCCGTGCTGCTGCTGACGTGGAATTTTGCCGAGGAAATTTTGTCGCAGCAAGCGGAATATATTGCGCGTGGCGGCAAGTTCATCATCCCACTGCCGGAAGTTAGGATCGTCCCCGCATGATTTTCACGCCGCTGGCGCTGGCGGGCGCGTATTTGATTCAGCCGGAATTGCGGACGGATGAGCGCGGATTCTTCACCCGCCTGTTTTGCGTAGAGGAATTCGCGGCGCACGGCCTAAATACCGACATCAAACAATCGAATCTGTCGTATAACCGCCATGCTGGGACGGTGCGCGGGATGCACTATCAAATCGCGCCGCACGCCGAGGCCAAATTGGTGAGTTGTACATGCGGCGCGATTTATGATGTCATCGTCGATTTGCGCCCAGAGTCGCCCACCTTCAAACAATGGGTCGGGGCAGAACTGACGGCGGATAACCGTCACGCCTTGTTTGTGCCGGAAGGATTCGCTCACGGATTCCAGACTCTTGTCGATGATTGTGATGTGGCCTATCAGATGTTCGCGCTGTACCACGCTGAGAGTGCGCGGGGCGTGCGTTGGGATGACCCGGCCTTTGGGATTGTGTGGCATGATGGGGCGGGGCGCTATATGTCCGAGCGTGACCGGAATTATCCAACCTTTGAGGGGTGAAACATCGCATGACTTCTGACTCGCCCGCAGCCAAAAAACCGCTGGTTTCGATTATCTGCCCAGCGTATAACGAGCAAGACAATGCGCGGATGTTTTATGACCGGGTGGCCGCGATGGCCGCGCCGTTGAGCAACCGCTACGACTTTGAAATCATCTATATGAACAACCGCTCTACCGACAAAACCCGCGAGGTCGTGCTGGACATCATCGCGCAGGATTCACGAGTCAAATTGCTCACATTGTCGCGCAATTTTGGTTATCAGCCGTCGGTGTTGTGTGGCATGACTCACGCCAGTGGCGATGCCAGCATCGTGATTGACTGTGACTGCGAAGACCCTCCAGAAATGGTGACGGAATTCATCGCCAAATGGGAGGAAGGCTACGATGTGGTGTATGGCATCCGCGATAAGCGCATCGAACCGGCGTATATCTTGCGGATGCGCGGCTGGTTCTATTGGCTGTTGCAAAAGACCGCCGACAACGACATCGTGATGCACATGGCCGAGTTTGGGTTGGTGACAAAAGAAGTCCGCCAGCACATGTTGGACAACAACACGACCTTTCCGTTTTTGCGGACGGAAATCGGGTATGTGGGTTTTCGGCGCATCGGCCTGAATTATCTGCGTCAGGCGCGGGTGCATGGCACGACCAACTACAGCTATTGGCGCATGACTGTGTTCGCGCTGGGCGGTATCCTCAGTTCATCGACATTTCTGCTGCGTATCTCGGCCTATTTTCTGGCGATTCTGCTGCCGTTGAACGTCTTATTGACGTTGTTGTTCCTGTTTGATGTCTGGGCGAAGGCTTTCCTGCTTCTGGTCGCGTTCGATTTGATGTACTTGGTGGCGCTGGTCGGAATTATCGGCGTGTATGTGGCGCGTATCTACAAAAACGGCCTCAGTCGCCCGGTTTATATCGTCGATTGGAAATTGTCGCATTTCCCGAAACCTTAAGGATTCCCCAATGGACTGTAAATTGTGCGGTGTGCCGCAGATGCAGGTGATGTACCCGGACGCCAAAGACTACATCACCGGAGATGGGTTCGTCGTCTGGCGCTGTACCGCGTGCGGTGTATGCTCGACTCAACTGCACACCGATGACCTGTCCAAATATTACCCGGCCAAATACCGACGCTATACCCCGCTGATTCTGACCATCCTCAAGACCTTGTATGGGATGCGCGTTGCGCGGTGGTCGAAACAATTCAGCCAGCCGGGATATGCCTATGAGATGGGCTGTGCCGATGGCTTCATGTTGGACGCGCTCCGCCAAAAAGGGTGGCGCGTGCTGGGGAGTGAGCGCAACGATGAGATGTTGACGATTGCCAAAGAAATCGGCATCCCGACGTTTGCGGGCGACCCAGAAGTGCTGCCCGCCGAGCCGACTTTTGACCTGATTATCTTGTTCCAAGTGTTGGAACATCTGCCTGACCCGGCCAAAACCTTGAATACCCTCAGCACCTTGCTGAAACCCGGCGGACGGCTGGTGATTGGCGTCCCGAATCACGCCAGTTGGCAAGCGGCCATCGGGCGCGAAAAATGGTTTCACCTTGATGTGCCGCGCCACTTGTTCCACTACACGCCCGACGCGCTCCGTCAAGCATTGGGGCGGGTAGGCTTGAACGTGATTGACGTGAATCACGTTTCGCCGGAACATGACCCATTCGGTTGGGTGCAGACCATCCTGAATCGGTTGGATACGCGGCAAAATCGCCTGACTCGTCTGCTGATGCGGATTGATAAACCGGACGCCGCGAATCTGCTGCACCTATTATTGGGTTGCTTCCTCGGAGTCCTCAGCATCCCATTGGCGCTGATAAGTTGGGCGGCGGGCAAAGGCGCGTTAATGCAAGTGACCGCGCAGAAACCCGCCAAGCCATGAGTCGGCGCGTCCTCATCACGGGCGGAGCGGGCTTCGTCGGGGCGGCGCTGACCCGTCAGGCGTTGGCGGATGGGGCGGAAGTCGCGCTGTTGGTCAGACCGACCAGCGACCTCACCCGTCTGACTGATGTGCGCGGGGATGTCCGGTTCATCACTGGAGACTTAGCCGCACCGGATAGTTACGCGGCGGCGCTGGGTGAATTTCGTCCAGAGGCGTGCTTTCATCTGGCGTGGGTGACTGAACCGGGCAAATACGTGCAATCCCCGCTGAACGCGGCCTTTATGCTCCAGACGATTGACCTGTTACGGTGTTTGAATCAGGTCGGATGTGGTCAGGTCGTGGCGACGGGGACGTGTCTCGAATATGCGCCGTCTGATGACCTCTTGCGTGAGGAGTCGCCGCTGCAATATACCTCGCCGTATGCGTCGGCCAAAAATTTCACCGCGCAATTGGGGTTAGCTTTGGCGATTGAGACGGGGATGCGGTTTGCGTGGGCGCGACTGTTCTATATGTATGGGCGGGACGACCACCCCAAGCGTCTGTTGCCGTCACTGATTGCCGCGCTGAGGGATGGACGCCCGTTCCCGACCACCGATGGCGTGCAACAAGTCGATTATCTGCATGTGCGCGATGTCGCGGCGGGGTTGTGGGCGCTGGCTGGTCAGCACGGGATGTTTAATGTGTGTTCCGGGGCGGGAATCGCCGTGGCAGACGTGATTTCACGAGTCGGCGCGTTGATGAGTAAGCCTGAACTCATCCAACTGGGCGCGTTACAGCGCCCAGTCGGAATGTCATTACGGGTATGTGGCAGCCGCGATAAGTTGACCGACGCGACGGGGTGGACTCCAGAGGTGAGTCTTGATGACGGCCTGCAAGACCTGATCGCGGCGGGTGATGCTTAATCCACCGTGACGTGGGCGAGCAGCCAATCGCTTAAGGCTGGCAGCAATTCCGGCACGAACTCCCGATTCAGCATCCCATATTCGTCTAGCCCGCCAGTGACCGCGGATTGGAATAAGTGATTGGCTTGCGGGAAAGTCGTCACAGTGAAATCTGGGTTGCCGCCTGCGGTCAGCGCAGCTTCCATCGCCGTGCCGTTCTGCTCCGCGTCCACCTGAACATCAAGGCCGCCGAACAAGGCCAGTACAGGGACGGTGGTTTTCGCCCAATCCGGCGCAGGGTCATAGTCCAATAACGAAGCGAACCATTCTGCGGCATAACCCTGACGGAAATTCGCGGCGCTTTGACGTGCAAACTTCTCGCGGTCTTCTTCGGTCATCGCTTCAACCTGTTCGGTTGGCGCTAATGCCCACTGCGCGTAGACCGATTCATAGGTCAACTGTTCCATCGCGTCCCAGTCACGGGCGGCAATCAGCGGGAAGGCTTGTTCTAGGAAGGCCAATTGTGAGGCGATGACTTCCTCTGACGCGCCGGACGTTTCGAGGATGAGTTCATTTTGGCGTAGCAGCAAGTCTGTCCCTTTTGCGCCCGGCCCAGCCAATGTGATGATAAAAGCCACGCCGCTGTCTGGGTTTGCACCCATTATCGCCGCGTATATGCCGCCCTCACTGTGACCCAAAACGCCGACTTGTTCTGGGTTGATGTCCGCATATTCTCGTAGGAAATTGACCGCCGCTTGCCCATCTGAGGCTAAATCTTGCACGCTGGCTGCGTTGTAATCGCCTTCCGATAGACCCGCGCCACGGTCATCGTAGCGTAGCACGGCGATTCCTTGCCGAGTCAAGTGGTCGGCCAGTAACTTGAAAATCAAGAAACCGGGGACGACTTCCTCATCACGGGTTTGTTGGCCGCTACCGGTCATCAGGACGACGGCGGGGAATGGGCCATCGCCTTCCGGCAGGGTCAACGTCCCGGCCAATGAGAGGATGCCGTTGTCAAAGCGGACTTCTTCCACCTGATAAGGCACGTCCTCTGGTTCGATTTCCAACGGCGCAAACGCCTTTAACACCGGCACGAATACGGCTTCATGGAGTGCCTCATATTGGTCAGCATTGGCTTGCATCAGCACAATATAAGCTCTGTCTTGCCCCTCAGTCAGCGCCAAATCGACCCGGATGGTCACATCTGCGGAAACTTCGACATCGACTTGGTAGATCGTCCATGTGAAGGCGTCCGTCTCAGTTGTCCCGATGGATTCCGGCGTTTCGCTCAGGCCAAGCTGAGGTTGCAGCGCCGCTAAGACTTGTTCAGCGGTGGCTGGCGCGGATTGTAGCGCTAGGAGGGTGACGCCGGTTCTATCGGGTACATACAAGCCCTGACCCAGCGCCTCCCACCCGTCAGGGATGAGGCCAGTGATGAGATAAGCGTCATCTGCGAACGGGACGAGGATGGTTTCTTCCTGCGCCTGTGCGGGGAAGATGAGCGCTAAAACGGTGAGTGTGAGCAGAATCGCCCGCGTGATGGTCTTGAGCATTGGGATACCTCTTTTGTGTTGGATAACCGTACACTTTCTATTGAACGCCCAAACGGGTCGATTCGGTATGGGTAAGTTGTGGGGGTAAGTTCCACAAATTGCTGAGATAGACGTGTATTACATCTGGTTACATCTGGTTAAAATAGTTGAACACTTCAAACGAGGCGAGATAATGCGCCATGAGACATAAATTTCAGCGCCTAACGGGGCAACTAACCTTCCGATTATTCGTCAGCCATGTGGCTGTAGCTGTCTTGACTGGTATTTGCCTGACCGGTATTTTTTTCGTACTGATATGGCACGCTACGAGCAACCCACCGCTAGAGGTTTATCAAGCGACAGCGATTGGGTATGGGATGATGTGGTTGTCTGGCTCGCCGGATGGTCAACCGAGCGACCTTGATATTGACCCGATGCCCGGTTGGACGTTGATTGTCTCGGATGACGGACATATCTTGTGGGGGCGGGGTGATACGACTTGTCGCGCAGGAACGCTGGTCATCGCCTGTCCACAACTAACTTTGCGTGGTGAAGAACGTGGCTTGTTTGTCCGTGATGGCAAACCAAGCGCCTCGATTGATTTCCCGCTCATTACGGGTCAGAGGGTGATTATGGAGCGCGGGCAAGTCACGAGTGAGCCGAGTATCGTGTATGGCGAGGTCATTCTGACCGGCTATGTTAACCTATTTTGGTTTGAACTTGTCTCGCGTGGGATTATGGCCGTGCCTATCGCGTTTTTGTTAGCGTGGTTATTCATGCGCCCACAGGTCAAGCGCCTCAAGAAAATTACTCAGGCCAGTCGCCGATTTGCAGCCGGAGAGTTGATTGCCCGCGCCCGCGATTCTCAAGACGATGAAGTCGGGCGGTTGGCGCAGCAATTTGATGATATGGCCGACGCACTGACTCAAAATATCCACACCTTGCAGGATTTGGCGCAGCGTAATACCGAATTGGCGCTTCAAGCGGAGGAAGCCGCGATTAAGGCCGAACGGGCGCGTATCTCGCGGGACTTACATGACGCCATCGCGCAACGCTTGTTCAGTTTATCGGTCAGCACAACAGCGCTGCCGGGGATTATCGCTCAGAACGCCGAGCGCGGCGTACAGCAGGCCAAACTCATCGGAGAGATGGCCGAACAGACGCTGTTGGATTTACGCGCCCTGTTGGTTGAGATGCGCCCGACCAATATCTCACAACACGGGTTGGCCGAGTCGCTCAAACTGTTATTCCGGCAGTGGCAGAGCCTCCATCATATTCATATCGAACCGGCGCTGATGCTGACCGGGCGACATATCCCGGCGGCGGTAGAGGACGCGGTGTATCAAATCACACAAGAGGCGTTGAGCAATGTCGCCCGCCACGCCCGCGCCTCAATGGTCGAACTGTCGTTGGTGGAGGGCAAAAATAAACTGGTCTTGAGCATCAGCGACAATGGGCGCGGCTTTGACCCCGACTCTCAGCCCCAGAGCGCTAAGTTTGGGCTGATGAGTATGCGCGAACGGGCGCAGATGTTCGGCGGCACTATTGGGATTGAGAGCCATCAGGGTGGCACGACCATCGAAGTCTTTTTGCCGCTGGTAGAAAATCTGTAGGATGCTAAAGATGACGACGGTTTTAATTGTGGATGATCATACGGTGGTGCGGCAGGGGTTACGCCTCTTGCTAGAAGCACAGCCTGATTTGAGCGTGGTCGGTGAGGCGGCGGACGGGGCAGAGGCGTTGACGCTGACGGCTTCGCTGACGCCGGATGTCGTGTTGCTGGATTTGATTATGCCGGGGATGAGCGGCTTGGATGTGTTGCGCCAGCTACGCGCCGTCGGTAGCGCCAGCCGTGTCCTCGTTTTGACCTCCTCGTTGGAAGACCATATCGTGTCACAAGCGTTACAGGCCGGGGCGCATGGCTATCTGCTCAAAACCAGCCGGTCAACCGATATGTTGGAGGCGATTCGGCAAATCGGGCAGGGGCGTAATGCGCTTGACCCCGCCGTGACACAGATTCTGCATCACCATCTGAGCGGAAGCGACCCGCTTGACCGTCTGACGCTCCGTGAGCGCGAGGTGTTCGATTTATTGGCGCACGGCCTGAATAATGCCCAAATCGCGGAGAAGTTCGTCCTCAGCGAGGCCACCATCCGCACGCATGTGACGAGCGTCCTCGATAAATTGCGGCTGCGTGACCGCACACAGGTTATGGTGTTCGCGCTCAAGCGCGGATTGGTTCGTCCGCAGGATTTACCGTAATTCGGGCGACCCAGCGGGTCGCCCCTACAGACGCGCCATTTGTTAGGGGTCTGACCTGTAGGGGCGCATCGCGGTGCGCCCGCCATGTCCTATTTTCACAATGGTTAGGATTAGCCCAGATATTGGCCGCGCCCCAAGCGCCCCAGTATCGTATAAGAATCACATAGATGGTTTTGCAAGAAGTGTTGGCTCATGTTCAGATTGCGTGAAAAAATATATCGTTGCAGGGCGCAGCACGCTGCCGCCCCTACAAAAAACACTCGTTCTGAACATAAGCCTAAGTGTTAATGTGTTTTGTTTATTTTTGCTGATTGACAGATTTAGAATGTTAGCTACACTGATTATCAATACTGTTGATAATCAATCCACCTGACGGAAATTCCCAATGACTGATGACCTATGGACGCCTGTGGAAGTCGCGCAGATGTTTCTGGAGATAATGCCTCGTTTTGGCCGCCTCATCGCCTTTCACATGCGTGATATCGGTGAAGATGAGATGACCATGATGCAGGTCGGGATGCTGTTTCAGATGGGACATGAGCAGTTGACGGCTAGTGATTTGGCGAAGCGGCGCAAGGTCAGCCTCCAGTCGATGAGCGTGCAAGTTCAGGCGCTGGTCGAAAAAGGGTGGGTTTTGCGTGTCGCCAACCCTGATGACCGCCGCCAGTACATTTTGCAAGTGACGCCGGAGGGGCTAGAGCGCATGATGACAGCACGTACACAGATTACGGCGGTGTTGGCGCAGGTTTTGAGCGACCTCGCGCCGCCGGAACTTGCTGCTGCACAAGTTTTGTTGCCCGCCCTTGAGCGTCTGCTCAACCATCACATGTCTTCCGACTGTTCACCCGATAAGTAACTAAACCGTTCCCAAACCAGAAAGGGAAACCCGCCACCATGATACGATTGGCGAAATATCTGAAGCCTTATACATGGCTAATCCTGCTGTGCGTCGGTTTGCTGTTCCTGCAAGCCACCTCAGACCTCACGCTGCCCGACTATATGGGTCGCATCATCAACGTCGGCATCCAACAGGGCGGTGTTGATACCGCTGTGCCGTCCGCCATCCGCCAAAGCCAGATGGATAAGGTTTTCATCTTCACCGATGACGCTCAAAAAGAGCAAATCCTGAGCGCTTATACGCTGGTCAACAGCGATTCTGTCAATTTCGCCGATACCGTCAGCCGCTACCCTAGCGCTGCGAATGAAGCGATTTACGTCTTGACCGAGACGGACGCGGCCAAAATCGCCGCGCTCACCCCGGTCATCGGCAAGCCGCTGATTGTCGTCTATGGGATTCAGCAAGCGGTTGAGAACCCAGACAGCGCCCCCGCGATGGGTGGCGGTAGCGGTTTCGACCTGTCGGCGCTTCCGGCTGGGGTTGACCCGTTCTCGATGATTTCGCTTCTCCCGGCCTCTATGCGCGCTTCGATGCTGTCTACGATGGATGAGCGTTTCGCGGCAATGGGCGGGGATACGGTGATTGTTCAAGCCGCCGCCAGCGGTGTCAAAGCAGAATATACAGCGCTGGGCATGGATACAGCTGCGATGCAGAATGCCTATGTCTTTTACAGCGGCGGCGTGATGTTGTTGCTCACCATGTTCTCAGTGAGTTGCGCGGTGGTGGTGGCGCTGATTTCTTCACAGGTTGCCGCAGGGCTGGCGAGTACGCTCCGCACCAACGTGTTTAAGAAGGTTGAGAGCTTCTCTAACCGTGAGTTCGACAAGTTCTCGGTGTCGTCACTCATCACTCGCACAACCAACGACGTGAACCAGCTTCAGATGTTGATTGTGCTGCTCATCCGCTTGGTCATCTACGCCCCCATCCTCGGCATCGGCGGCATCCTCAAGGCGATTAATACCGACGCTTCGATGTGGTGGACGATTGTGCTGGCCGTGGTCGTTTTGGTCAGCTTCATCATCGGGATTTTCGCTACCTCACTGCCCAAGTTCAAAATCATCCAAGATTTGGTTGACCGCTTGAACCTCGTCGTGCGTGAAAACCTGTCCGGTATGATGGTCGTCCGCGCCTTCAACACCCAGAAGTTCGAGGAAAACCGCTTCGATAAGGCCAACCAAGAACTGACCTCACTCAACCTGTTCGTCAACCGCGTGATGGTCGGCTTGATGCCGGTTATGATGTTGGTTATGAACGGCGTCACCTTGCTCATCATCTGGGTTGGGGCGCATCAGGTTGCGGCGGGCGCGATGCAAGTCGGCGGTATGTTGGTCTTCATGCAATACGCCATTCAGGTCGTGATGGGCTTCCTGATGATGTCGATTATGTTCGTGATGCTGCCGCGTGCTACGGTTTCGGCAGACCGTATCGCGGATGTGTTGGAGACTGAACCGAGCATCGTCGATACCGCGACCCCCACGACCTTCAAGCAGCCGTTTACCGGCACGCTGGAGTTCCGCAATGTGTCGTTCCGATATCCGGGCGCAGAGGAAGATGTGCTGCACAACCTGAACTTCACCGCCAAGCCGGGGCAGACCACCGCGTTTATCGGCTCAACGGGTTCGGGCAAATCTACGTTGGTTAACCTCATTCCACGTTTCTATGACATCACTGACGGCGAAATCCTGATGGACGGCGTAGACATCCGTGATGTGACTCAGCACGATCTCCGCGAACAGGTCGGCTATATCCCACAGAAGGCGATGTTGTTCTCTGGCACGATTCACAGCAACCTGAGCTATGCCGATGAATATGCTTCGGATGAGAAGCTCAAGCACGCTACCGATATCGCGCAGGCGACCAATTTCATTAGCGAAAAGACCGACGGCCTCAAGAGCGAAATTTCGCAGGGCGGCACGAACGTCTCTGGCGGTCAGCGTCAGCGCCTTTCGATTGCGCGTGCGTTGGTGAAGAATGCGCCCATCTATATCTTCGATGACAGCTTCTCGGCTTTGGACTTCAAAACCGATGCGGCGCTCCGGGCAGCATTGAAGGAAAAGACCAGCAATAGCACGCTGATCATCGTCACCCAGCGCGTTTCGACCATCCAGAACGCTGACCAAATCATCGTGTTGGATCAGGGACGGATTGTGGGCGTTGGCACGCACGACCAATTGATGAATACCAGCGACATCTATCAAGAAATTGCTCTGTCGCAGCTTGGTGTAGGGGAGATGGCCTAATCATGGCTCAGAATAACAACGGTAAACCGGCAGCCGCACAACCTAGGCCGATGGGTGGCCCAATGGGTGGCGGCCCGATGGGTATGAGCATGGGCGGTGGTGCGAAAGCCCGTGACTTCAAAGGCACGATGCGGAAGCTGGCGCAATACCTCAGCCCGTATAAGGTGTCCATCATCATTGTAGTGGTGTTCGCCATCGCCTCGACCTTCTTCATGATTGTCGGCCCTAAGATTTTGGGGCAGGCCACGACTAAGTTGTTTGAGGGCGTGGTCGGGCAGATTGGCGGCACGGGGACGGGTATCGACTTCGGTTATATCGGCGGCATCATCGGCCTATTAACCGTGTTGTATTTCATCTCAACCGGATTCGCGTATGCTCAGGGTTGGATTATGACCGGCGTCTCAATGAAGATTACCTATAATCTTCGCCGTGACATCGCCGAGAAAATCAACCGGTTGCCATTGGGTTACTTTGACCGCAATAACCACGGTGAAGTATTGTCGCGCATCACTAACGACGTGGACACCATCAATCAGACGCTCAATCAGAGCCTGTCGCAAATCATCACTTCGGTGACGTTGCTGGTCGGCGTCATCATCATGATGCTGTCGATTAGCGTGGTGATGACGATTGCCTCTATCCTGATTATCCCGATTTCGATGGGCATCATCGTTTTTGTGATGAGCAAATCGCAGAAGTATTTCAAAGAACAACAAGACTACCTCGGCCACGTCAACGGCCATGTCGAGGAAATGTACAGCAGCCACAACGTCATGAAGGCGTTCAATGGCGAGGCCAAGAGCGTCAGACTTTTCGAGACCTATAATGCCCGCCTGTACAGTTCCGCGTGGAAGTCGCAGTTCTTGACCGGCCTTCTGATGCCTGTCATGTCGTTCATCGGCAACCTCGGTTACGTGGTCGTATCGCTGGTTGGCGGCTGGTTGGCCGTGACCGGCGCAATCACGATTGGTGACATCCAAGCGTTCATCCAGTATTCGCGCACTTTCATGCAGCCGATTGCCCAAATCGCCAACATCTCTAATGTGTTGCAGCAGACGGCAGCCGCATCTGAGCGCGTGTTCGAGTTCTTGGCCGAGCCGGAAGAAATCGCCGAAACCACCAGCCCGATTAACGTGGCTGATGTGATTGGCGGGGTCGAGTTCAAGAACGTGCAGTTTGGCTATAACCCAGACAAAATCATCATCAAGAACTTCTCGGCGGTGGTGAAGCCGGGTCAGAAAATCGCTATCGTCGGGCCGACGGGCGCGGGCAAGACCACCATCGTCAAGTTGCTGATGCGCTTCTATGACATCAACAGCGGCGAGATTTTGGTCGATGGTCACGAAATCCGCGAGTTCAGCCGTCACGATTTGCGGAAGATGTTCGGGATGGTGTTGCAAGATGCGTGGCTCTATAACGACAGCATCTTGGAGAACATCCGTTATGGTCGTTTGGGCGCGTCAGATGAAGAAGTGATTGCGGCTGCGAAAGCGGCGCATGTCGATCACTTTGTCCGCACGTTGCCGGATGGCTATAAGACCGTCCTCAACGAGGAAGCGACCAATGTCTCGCAAGGGCAGAAGCAACTTCTGACCATCGCCCGTGCGATTTTGGCGGATCCGAACATTCTGATTTTGGATGAGGCGACCAGTTCAGTGGACACCCGCACCGAAATCTTGATCCAGAAGGCGATGGATAACCTGATGGCGAACCGTACCAGCTTCATCATCGCGCACCGCCTCTCGACCATCCGCAACGCCGACCTGATTTTGGTCATGCGCGACGGGGATATTGTCGAGCAGGGCAATCACGAACAACTGTTGGCTACCGGCGGCGCGTATGCCGATATGTATAATAGCCAATTCGACGGCGCAACGGTGGAAGAAGTGGCGTAATCGATAATACTGTAGTAGCGGCTCACGAGTCGCCCACCTAATCAACCTAAAACGAGGGGCGTGGCTAGTGCCATACCCCTCGTTTTGCTTTTATCCCCCGATGTAGTACATCTGGATTTTCTCTGGGGTGATGCCGCCTTCGCCCCGGATTTCGGAGTAGCGGTCATCGCGGACTTGCCATGTCTGGCGGATGATGTCGGTCAGGTCGTCGTCCGTCGCGCCGTCACGCATCGGGGTTTTGAGGTCTGTGCCTTCTGTAGCGAACAGGCAGGTATAAATCTGGCCTTCTGGCGACAGGCGCAGCCGTGAACAATCCCCGCAGAATGGGCGAGTCACCGAGGCAATCACCCCGACTTCACCGCCGCCGTCCAGATACCGGAATCGCAAGGCGGTTTCGGCGTCATAAGCGCGTTTCATCGGCTCTATTGGCATGGCGGCGTGGATGGTCTGGATAATTTCTTTGGCCGTCACGACCTGATCCATCTTCCAGCCGTTGAGCGTCCCGACATCCATATATTCGATGAAGCGCAGGATGTGGCCGCGCTCTTTGGCGTAACGCGCCATCTCGACCAGCGTATGGTCATTCACGCCGCGCTGAACCACCGCGTTAATTTTGATGGGCGCGAATCCGGCCTCAACTGCCGCGTCGATTCCGGCCAACACTTGCGAGACATCCGCCCGCCCGCCATTCATCGCCTTGAACGTCTCATTATCGAGGCTGTCTAGGCTGACGGTGATGCGCTGAAGGCCAGCCGCTTTCAGGGCGCGGGCTTTTTCTGGCAAGAAATAGGCGTTGGTGGTCATCGCGATGTCCTCCACGCCGTCGATTTTCGCCAGCCGCGCCACCAATTGGTCAAATTCTTGGCGCATCAGCGGCTCACCCCCGGTCAGGCGCAGTTTGACCGCCCCCTGCCCGACAATTAAGCGGGTCAGGCGTTCGATTTCCTCAAATGTGAGCAGTTTTTCGCGCTTGAGGAATTGATATTTCTCACCGAACGCCGATTCCGGCATACAGTAGTTGCAGCGGAAGTTGCAGCGATCTGTGACCGAGATACGCAAATCGCGCAGCGGACGGTGTAAGCGGTCTGTGACGGGTGAGACGGTCATGGCGGTGTCCTTCTGTTTATATGTTTATTGTACGGGCAGAACAGGCGGTTGGGATGACTCCAATCGCACCAATCCCATCGAAAATGGGTATAATGGTTAGCTTAAACATAAATTCTAAAAACAGGTGAGGATGATTGATGTGGAATGAACAGGCCGCCCGCCAAAAACTGACCGAACTCATCAAAAATTACAGCGCATTAATGCCCAATGACCAACTCAGGACCTTGACTGAGCGCGATGTGATTCAACAATTCATCGTGCCATTGTTGCGCGATGTTTTGGGCTGGCCGGTTGAAGAAGCCGGGCGCTTCAAATATGAGTATCACACCGAGATCGGGCGGCCCGACATGATTCTGCTGCCAGAGCGCGGCGGCACGGTCTATATTGAGGCCAAAAAATTCGGTGTCATCAAAGACCTGCCGCGTGAGGTCAAAAAGGCCAGCACGCAGTCTTTACGCCCAGATCAACTGGCGTTGCCCGGCATGGCGGCTGACCGCACCAAAGAAGAACAGCAAGCCATCAATTACGCCTTTGAGAACGGCGGGACGTGGGCCATCCTGACCAATTTTGAGCATCTGCGCCTGTATAACGCCCGCCGTGACTGGTTGGTGCTGACCTTTGAAAACCCATCAGCTTACCTAAACGACTTTGACCTGT
>DAOTTP010000209.1:0-3215 GCA_034437835.1 Anaerolineae bacterium
GTCACCGTGATTGGTGAACAACTTTTAGGGCGGGATGAGCCTGAAGCGGGCGCGGTCATCCGTCAAGTCTTGACTCGTGAGGGGGTGACTTTTATCGAGTCTCGGGTCGAACGGGTTAGTGGCTCAGGGGATGACATCACCTTACACCTGAAAAACGGGCAATCCGTCAACGGGGATATGCTCTTAGTCGCGGTGGGACGTGCGCCCAATATCGACACGCTGAATCTGGAACGGGCGGGCGTGGCACATACCGCGCAAGGCATCACGGTCAACGCGCAACTCCAGACCAACGTCCCGCATATTTACGCCGTGGGCGATGTGACGACGGGGCCAAAATTTACGCATTACGCCGGTTTTCAGGGCGGAGTAGCCGCTCGAAATGCGCTCATCCCGTTAGGGCGTGGCAATGGTCACGATGAGATGCTGCCGTGGGTGACATTTACTGAGCCAGAAGTGGCGCATGTCGGCTTAACGGAGGCGCAAGCACGAGAAAAATATGGCGGACAGGTCAAAACCTTTACGCTGCCGATGCATGACGGAGACCGCGCAGTGGCCGAACGGGATACTGACGGATTCGTTAAGTTGGTGTATCGCGGGGGAAGTGAGTTATTGGGCGCAACGGTCGTGGCCGAACGCGCTGGCGAGATGATTACCGAGTACACACTGGTCATTAAGAAGAAAATCAGCTTAAGCGGCTTGAATGGCATTATCCATCCGTATCCAACCTATTCAGACATCGCCAAAAAAGCCATCTCAAACCTATTGCTGCGTGAACTTAAAGCTGGCAAAACATGGTCTGTATTGCGTTGGCTGGTGAAGCGATTACCATGATTGATGCCTCACTTCGCCAGTTCAAAGAACGCACCCTATCTCCCATCGCCAAGCAAATAAGCTGTTGTGTCAGTCCCCTGACCCTAACGTTGTTGGGCGGCGGGGTTGGGATTGCGGCGGCTGTCACGGCGGGGCTAGGGTTATATGGGATTGGTCTGGTTTTGTGGGCGTTAAACCGGATTCTAGATGGCCTTGATGGGACGCTGGCACGGGTCAAAAAGACCCAATCCGATTTGGGCGGCTATCTGGACATCATGATTGATTTCGTGGTTTATGCGGCGATTCCGCTGGGATTAACGCTCAGTATGCCGCAAGACAACGTTTGGCTGGCGCTGGCCTTCATGTTAGCCACATTTTATATCAATGCGGGGTCGTTTTTGTATTTGTCGGCCTTGCTAGAGCGCCGTCAGCACGGCGCAAAACAACGCGGCGAATTGACCTCTATCACTATGCCGGTTGGCTTGATTGAGGGGGCAGAAACGATAATTGCTTATGGCCTATTTTACTTGTTCCCTCATTGGCTTGCGCCGCTGATGGCGATTTTTGGCCTATTAGTCTCCATCAGCGCGGTGCAACGGGTGGTCTGGGCGGTTCGTCATTTAGGAGAATCATAAAACAGGCCGACTTGCCCAGTTATGGCAGTCAGCCTGTTTTGATGTCTGATACCGATGCTTAACTGCTCAGTTTCGGCGCGGCATGGAACATGGTGGTCGTGCTGAAGTCGATGAGCGCCCCGAAAGCTTGACCGACGGGGTGAGTCATAAGCTCATCAGCGGCTTTCAACGCGGACTCCATGTCTGACCAATGCACAATATCCAGCCATTGCCCTTCGGATGTGACGCTCAGTTCACGCTTGAGATAGCCCGGCACGGTTTTAAGATAATCGAAGGTAGGCTGTGCTGCTGCCAAAAAATCAGCCTCGCTCACACCTGAATTAAGCTTGAAAATCACGGTTTCGATGACATGGTTCATGGGGTATTTGCTCTCCTGTGGGGTGTCTGAATTAACCCCCTAAGCGTAGCATTGGCCTCCTGACAACCTTATGTCAGGAGTTTTATGAGTGTTTCTGCTTCTTGGCGCAATCGCGCTCGTAACTCCGGTGGTGATAGCACCTCAGCTTGTGCGCCAAAGGCCATAATCCACGGCGTGATTTCTTCAAATTGATTCACCTGATACACCCAGATGTCTGATGATTCCTCGTATGTGAAACCGTAATGTTGCCGTTCTCGCACCCGCGAGATAATTCCTTTGCTAAATCGTATACGAGCGGTCTGGAGTATCGGCGTCGTAGGGTAGATAAGGCGTGGCGTAAATTTCTCATCAGTCACGCGCAGGTCAACCACGCGATTCAGTCGAAAACTCCGCAAACTTGCCCGTAGCCGACAATACCCAGTGATGTACCACGCACCATCAGAATAATTCAGGCGTTCGGGTTCTACCTCGCGTTCGGTGATACGTTCCTCACGGTCTTGATAACGCAATGACAGCACACACCGCGTCGAAATTGCGTCTAATACGCTTTGGATGTTGGGACTATCAAAATTGAGACGATGTTGTGGTGGAAAAAATTCGATGAGCTGACTGCTGGTTTGCGCGTGTTGACGTGTTTGCGGTGGTAGGACTGCCTCGATTTTTTGGAGCGCGACCTCTGCGTCATGGCTGATTTTTCCACTTGCATATCGAACGAACATCCGCGCCCCAATGGTTAATGCTAACCCCTCATCGGGTGAGAGGATGAGCGGTGGCAATTGAAAACCTTCCATCAGCGCATAGCCTGTGCCTGCCAGCGCGGTGATAGGGATACCCATTTCGCCGAGTGCTTTCATGTCACGATAAATCGTGCGCTCACTGACCTCAAATTTTGGGGCAAGGTCTTGAGCGCGTACTCGACGGTACGCGTGTAGATGGAGCAGAATGGCGAACAGGCGGTCAAGTTTGGTCATAATGAGTTGTGAATTCTGTATATCTGCGAGTTTACACCAGAACTGTCTCCACTGTCTCACCCCCAGAATCGCCACTCGAAAGACATTTTTGACACGGCGTGCAAAATTTTATTTTTCAGTAGAAATGATGTTTTTAGGTTGTGCCACCTGAGACAGTCAATAAAAAAACGGGAGGCCACCCGCTGAGGCGACCTCCCGTTTATCTGCACTCTTTAGGGGGAAATTCTACTCAAAGACATCGACTGAGAATTGCCAGACACGCACGCGCTGCCCATTTAGCCGCTTGGCTGTCCTCCCACGCTGTTTGTGTCAGGCGATAATCCCGCAACCGCGACTCCAGTTCAACCTCGTGTCGCCTCGATAATGTGCCATCTGTTTTGGCGTTTTCGGTTGGCGTAATATACTTGTCGCCAACCTTGCTCCAAAACGTGCGCGGCGGCT